>CAXTDD010000412.1:0-3550 GCA_964242955.1 uncultured Rubrobacteraceae bacterium
ATTTACTTGGCCGGCGGCGGGATCATGGCGCACCCCGGCGGTCCGGCCGGCGGGGTGCGGGCGATCCGGCAAGCCTGGGAGGCGGCGGTGGGGGGCATCCCGCTGCAAGACTACGCGCAAGACCACCCGGAGCTCATGCAGAGCCTGGAGAAGTTCGGCAAACTGGACCACGCGGGAGACAGGGGGCGGTAGGTGGCGCACGCGGACGGGCTACTTCTGACTTTCTACGGCGACGACTTTACCGGGTCCACGGATGCCATGGAGTCCCTGGCCGCGGCGGGCATCCGAACGATCCTCTTCTTGCGTCCCCCAACTCCCGAGGTGCTCGCCGAATTTACGGACGTGGGCGCGGTCGGGGTCGCGGGCGACAGCCGGGCGATGACGCCGGAAGGCATGCAGCAGACCTTGCCGAAGGCGTTCTCCCAGCTCAACGCCCTGGGCGCCCCGCTCTTGCACTACAAGGTCTGCTCGACCTTCGATTCGTCCCCGGAGATAGGCAGCATCGGCCGCGCGACCGACCTGGGGCAGCGGATCTTCGCCTCGCCCTTCGTGCCGCTCCTGGTGGGGGCGCCCCGGTTGGGCCGGTACACGGTGTTCGGCAACCACTTCGCCCGTTCGGGCGTGGACGGCCAGACGTACCGGTTGGACAGGCTCGGTCCGATGCGCCACCACCCCGTTACCCCCATGCTGGAGGGAGATCTTCGCCAACACCTGTCCCGGCAGACCGACAAGGAGATCGGGCTCTTCGACATCTTGCAGCTCGAAGACCGCGAGGCGGACATGGAGGACCGCCTTCAAACGGCGCTCGAAAGTGGGCCGGAGATCCTCCTCTTCGACGCCCTCTACGACGAGCACCTCTCCACGATAGGCCGGCTCATGTGGGACCAGGCGAGCCGAGAAGTTCCGCTGTTCGTGGTCGGCTCGTCGGGCGTCGAGTACGCGCTGACCGCGCACTGGAGGGCCACCGGAGAGTTGGCGGAGCCCCGGGAATTCGAGAGCCCGGGAGAGGCCGAGCAGCTCGTGGCCGTCTCCGGGAGCTGTTCGCCGGTGACCGAGGGGCAGATCGAGCAGGCCATCCAGCACGGGTTCGTCGACGTGCCCCTGGACCCCGCCCGGCTGGTGGACCCCGAAAGCGCCGAAGGGGAGAGCGAAGCTGCGATAGAGAAGATGCTCGACGAACTGCGCCGAGGAAACAACGTGATCTCGCACACCTGCCGGGGACCGCAAGACCCGCGGCGCGAGGCCACCGCGCGCCGTCTGGAGGCTTTGGGTTACGAGGGACTCGAAGCGAAGCTGAGGGGCGGAAGGGTACTGGCGGAGGCCACGGGCAGGATCTTGCGGGCCGTTCTGGAGCGGGCGGACGTCCAGCGGGTGGCGGTGGCCGGGGGCGACACCTCGAGTTACATCGCCGATCAGCTAGACATCCAGGCCGTCGAGATGATCGCGCCCGCCGCCACCGGGTCTCCCCTGTGCCGGGTCTACTCGGAAGAAGACAGATTGGATGGTCTGGAGATCGTCTTCAAGGGCGGACAGATGGGCGGGCGGGATTTCTTCGTGGACGTTCTTCGGGGTACCACCAAACAAAACACTAGCGTAGGAGGCAGATGATGAACGTAGCCGTCTTCGGTGCGGCGGGCAGCATGGGTGTGCGCGTAACCAACGCGCTCAAGGACGATCCCAAGTACGGGATGCTCTACGTGGAGGTGGGTGATGCCGGGCAAGCCCGGCTGCGCGAGAGAGGGCTGGACCCCACCTCCCAGGAGGATGCTATAAGGGATGCGGACGTGGTCATCTTCGCGGTGCCCGACACCGTCGTCGGCTCGTTGGCGAAGGAGATCGTGCCCTCGCTAAAGAACGGGACGATGGTCGTCTCTCTGGACCCTGCCGCCGCCTATGCCGGGGAGTTGCCGGATAGGGAGGACGTGTCTTATTTCGTGACGCATCCGGCCCATCCGCCGATCTACAACGACGAGACCGATCCCGAGGCCCGGCGGGACTACTTCGGCTCCGGGAAGGCCCGCCAGGCGATCGTCAACGCGCTGATGCAAGGGCCGGAGGAACATTACGCGAGGGGAGAGGAGATCGCCCGCAAGTTGTGGGGGCCCGTACTACGCTCCCACCGCGTCACGGTCGAGCAGATGGCGATCCTCGAGCCCGTGCTCTCGGAGACGGTGACGGCGACGTGTCTGACCGTCATACGCGAAGCCGTGGACGAGGCCGCCGAACGGGGCGTCCCGTTCGAGGCGGCCCGCGACTTCGTGCTGGGCCACATCAACGTCGAGCTGGCCATACTCTTCGACGAGCTCGATTGGGAGCTGTCGGCCGGGGCCCAGATGGCGGTCGAAGAAGCCAAAAGAGACATCTTCCAGGCCGACTGGCGCAAGGTGTTCGAGCCCGAGAACATCAAGGAGAGCGTCACCAAGATCACGACGGGCCATCCGGCCTGACGGCCCTTTTACGAGGAGGTAGGCTTTGAACGACCAGACGCCGCTCATTATCGAGGTTCGGGTCAACGAGTCGTCGGACCGGGGCGACAACCCGGCGTTGCCTTACGGCCCGCCGGAAGTGGTCGAAGAAGGCCTGCGCGCCAGGGAAGCGGGCGCCTCGATCCTGCACTGGCACGCCCGGGACGCCGAAGGACGCGAAAGGGCGAACGACCTGGCGCTGTACCGCGAGGTGGTCGAGGGGGTCCGGGAGCAGACGGACGAGATGTTGTTGCACCCGACCCTCGGCTTTATAGCCACCCAGGGCGACGCCCGGGGACGCGTCCGTCACATACTGGAGCTCAACGGGGATTCCGCGACACGGATCGATATGGTGCCGGTGGACTTCGGCTCCTTTGGCGCGGATCTTTGGGACCCGCAGAACGAAGCCTTCTTGACGGACGATCAGGTCGTGGTCAACAGGGTGGCCTACCTGAAGGAGCTACTCGGCGTCCTCAAAGAGAACGACCTGTACGTCTACACGGTCGTCTGGGGCGCCGGCGCGGTGCGCACGGCGCGCAGCCTGCAGGAGATGGGGCTTCTCGCCCGGAACACCTTCTGGTGTCTGGGTTTCACGGGCGATGAGGTGCCGGGAGGTCCCCCCCCGACCCTCGCCAACCTCCAGACCTTCCTGGAGGCGATCCCGGAGGGAGACCCCTGGACCGTGCACTGCCGCAACGGGGACGCCATGCCGCTGGCGGCCTGGGCGATCACGCTCGGCGGACACGTGAGCATCGGCCTGGGCGATTACCCTTACCCCCAGTTCGGGATGCCGCGCAACAGCGACCTCGTCAAGAAGGTTGCCGACATGTCGCTGGCCCTCGGGCGCCCGGTGGCGACACCGGCCGAGGCGCGCAAGATCCTACGTCTGCACGACTGAGCGGGTACAGTACCGAAAGGCGTGGATCTTCCAGAGAACCAGGCGCCGATGATAGGAAAGTTTGCGTCTTCGTTCGGGCGGGGAGGAGGCGCGTCGTCGGCGTTGCCGCTTCAGCCGCGGGGTGGTCGGAAACGCCGTCGAGGGTAGCCGGGCAACCTACTAAGTGAGACCGGGAGCTATGCTATAG
>CAXTDD010000413.1:0-3521 GCA_964242955.1 uncultured Rubrobacteraceae bacterium
GTGATGACGCTGCACGCTAGGTCCTTCGCCAGTGCTCTGACAGAAGGGAGCTTCGTGCCGGGCGGCAACTGGCCGCCCAGGATAAAGTCCCTGAGCTGCGACTCGATCTGGCGGTACATCGGCTCCGGATCGTCCATCGAGAGCCGCACCGGGATGCGGGTTTCCTCCGGCTCCACGCTCACGCCGGGAACTCCCTCGCTTTCAGCCGGCGCTCCAGAAGCCGGCACCACAGGAACAGCCCACCTCCTCCGACGGCGAAGGCTGGGATCACCACCAGCGGCCCGTGATCTCTCACCAGCCCAAGGCTGCCCACGGTGAGGGAGACGCCGAGTACCGCGGCGAGTACCGCCGTGGACACGAGAAGCGTGCTCCAGGCGATCAGGATGATAAACGTGGCCCTGCCCCCAACGCCCATCTCCAGGTAGAGAAGCACGCCCCCGGAGAACAACGCGTAGCCAACCCAAAGGAGCGCGAACCAGAGGTACTGCGTAGGGGATATCTCAGCCCGCAAGGCCGGAAAGAGCGCGTAAGTGGGCAGGAAAAAGAGTGGGGCCGTGACCGCCGTCGTTGCCAGCATGATCGCCAATCGGCCCAGGACCAGCTCCCGGGTGGAGACCGGCAGGGTCTTGAGGAAAGTGAGCCAGCTGGTGAACGGGTCCCGATACACGTAGAACCAGCGTAGCGACGTCCAGTTGATGCTCAGGTTCACCAACACGAGCAAGAAGAAGAAGTCCGACAGAAACTCCGCCGGCACGCCATCGACGTTGCTGACCGATTCCAGGCCCGACCAGAAGAGAGTCATGGCGAGCAACCCGATCAGGGGCGTCAAGAGCGCGGAGATCAGGTACGAGGGCCAAGTCTGGCGCAACTCGATGCTCGAGATCCACCGGACGTTGCTCCACGTGCCGTTCTCGCGGCCTGCCTGCCCCCCGCTCACGGTCCTCCGCTCCAACACGATCCTGTCGCGGTTCATATGGCGAGGTCCCTTCTCTCAAGCCTGCGCCTGGTGACCCGGCACCAGAAGAGGAAACCGGTAGCCCCAGCCGCCAGTACCGGGACCGCGACGAGCGGCCCGTACTCCCCCGCGAGCCTGATAGAGCCGGCGACGAGGTGGATGCCAAAGACGAAGTTGGATAGCGCAGCGGCCAGCAGGTAGACGAGGACGAGAGTGAGGGTGCCCTTGAGATCTTCCCGGCCGCTGAAGCCGAGCCACGCGTACATGTAGAAACCTCCCGCGAAGAGAGCGTATCCCACCCAGATCACCGCGAAGCTCCAGAATTCCGCCACACCAGGGAAACGCTCGACGTTATCCGACGAGACCAGGAAAAGCGGCAGAAAGAAGGCGGGGGTGGCGACCACGAAGAAGAGAAGCATCGTGAGCGCCCGTCCCGCCACGATCTCCCCGGCGGAGATCGCGAGGCTCCGCAGGAAGGCGAGCCTGCGGCTCATGTTGTCGTACCTGTAACGCGCGCCGTAGTCCCGGTTGAGGATCAGGTTGATGCCCAAGGCCGGGCACACGCTGAGAAAGAAGAAATCCGTGAAAAAGCCGTTGAAGCCCTCCTGCCATACCGTACCCTCCCGCCCGGACCCGCCGAACTCGAAGATGCCTTCGACGAGGCCGATCGCGCCGAAACCGACCAAAAAGAGCGCGACGCAACTCGCCGGGTAGGAGATCCACGTCCTCCGCACGTCCTCCCGCGCCAGCCACAAAGCCCCGCTGAGGCCCCCACCGGGACGGCTCTCGTTTCTTTCATGACCTCTGCTCTCCACCTTTGCCTCCACGGCTACCTGGCCTCCAGTTTTCGTTGCACCTTCTCCGTGAACTCCTCGTCCGTGGCGAGGCCGGACAAGAAGTGGTCGAAGCCTTCCGAGTCCTGCGCGCCGAGCCACGCTGAGACCGGCATCTCCCTGACGAAGAGGACCGTGACGCGGGTCTCGCCCGCGTAATCGCCCTCCTTTGGGACGGCGTAGGTCGCCTGGTTGAGGACGCCCGCCAGGGAGCCGCCTTTCCCGCCCAGGTTCCGGTACTTCTCGCGGTTCTCTTTCTTCTCCATCGGGTAGTCGAGGTACCCGCGCATGATCCCGGACACCTCCGGGGAGATGAAGTCTCCGGAGGCCACCCCGGCCATGATGCCGGCGTAGTCTTCGGCGGTGCCCCCGGTCTCGAACTCCCGCGTGACGTCTTCCTGGTAGCGGAGGGCCCCGGTCGGCGGACCGTTCTCACGCCAACGGGTACCGATCTCACCTCCCGCGTAGGCTTTCGTCAGTTCCCTGACCCTGGCGGCGTACTCTTCTTTGTCCAGCCTCCGCAACGCGTTCATCCTCTCGCCCGAAACCTGCTTGGCGAGGTCGGGGTCTTCGCTGTCAAGCTCGAACCAGAGCAGAAAGGTACCGAGGAGGGGCAGGACGGGCTCCTGGCCTTCGAGCCCCGCTTCGTCGGTGACGGCCCGAACTTTGTCCTCCCCGAGCCGGGCGATGAGGTAGTCGGTGGCGGCGTTGTCGCTGGACCGGATCATGGCCCGCGCCACCCCGGATAATGGGACTTCGGACTCCGGATCCGCCGCCGTCCCGTTGTCTCTGGTTTCGATCCCCAACTTCTGCAGCGCATCCGGATGTGCCCCGCCGTCAGTGTTCGGAAGGTGGTACCGCTCCCATTGGGAGACGCGCACGCGCTCTTCGGGATCGAGGTCGCCCCGGGAGACTTCACGGGCGTACGCGGCGAGCACCAACACCTTCTTGGTGGAGGCGAGGGGCGTCTCTTCGCGCGGCAGATGGCTGATGCCCCGCGTGGACTGCCCGTTCTCCGGGACGGTGCGGCAGATGAGGGAGAAGTCCTGGGGGTGGTCTTTGAGGTAGTCGAGTAAGGCTTCCCTGTCGGCGAAGCTTTGCGAGTACTGTGTATCCTCGAAGATGGCGGCGAAGTTGCTGGCCCTGGCCCTCGCCTCATCCCACCACCAGAACAGGGCTCCCGCCGCTGCGACCAGGATCAGGCCGAAAGAGGCCCCGAGCGCCAACGCGATGCGTGAGATCCAGGCCCCCATCGAGTTCTTAACCTCCTGCTGTGCTTGTAGTGTGTATATTCAACATACACAATAAAACAGCACGACGGACGGCGTGTCAAGGGTGGGACGAAATTTCTTCGGGAGGGAAGCACGGCTTTTGTGCGAGAATGTCGCCAGGATGGGTGCCGAAGGACACGCGCTCGGGGGGACGTCGCGTTCGCTGCTGGCCGTGCCCGCCTCGAACCTGAAGATGGTCGAGAAGGCGCTGGCTTCGGAGGCGGACGCCGTCTTTCTCGACCTGGAGGACGCCGTCGCGCCCGACAGGAAGGCGGACGCCCGCGGGGAGGTCGTCAAAGCTTTCGATGAGTTCGACTGGCGGGGCCGGCCCAGGCTGTTCAGGATCAACGCGCTGGATACGCGGTGGTTCTACAGGGACCTCATCGAGGTCGTCGGGGAGGCCGAAGGAGAGCTGGACGCCGTCATGGTCCCCAAAGTCAACCGTCCTGAAGACCTTTACGC
>CAXTDD010000414.1:0-3520 GCA_964242955.1 uncultured Rubrobacteraceae bacterium
GCGGGAACGCGCCTCGTCCTTGAGCTCCTCGATGATCGGGGGTATGCTCCACCTCTCGCCGCGTTCCGTCGCCTCGGCGAGCTGGGCGGCGTAGGTCTTCTCGTTCGGGTAGACGAGCTCTTCCATGAACGCCTCGACGCGTTCGCGGAGCTCCAGTACCATCTCGGGGTGATCGAAGTCCATACCCGTTGACCTCCTCCTGTTACGCTTCTCGTTGATCTCCGCCGGCAGTCCGTTCTCGCGGCTGCCTGGCCGTCCCGTGTTCGTCGAAGACGGCCGTGCCGGAGGCCACTCTCTCCCCGGTGGTCTTGGTTGCCTGGACCTCGAAGGCGTACGAGCGTCCTTTCTTGGTGTTCTCTACCGCGGTCACGCGCCCGCTGAGGCACAGCTCGTCGCCGACGTAGACGGGCTCGGAGAACCGGACCGCGAGCTCTTTTACGTAGCCGTGTTGGAGGTGCGGCGAGAAGAGGCGGCCGACCATCGCCGCGGTGAGCATGCCGTGGGCGATGACGCCGGGCAGGCCGGCCTTGCGGGCCTCTTCGTCTATGGTATGGATCGGGTTGTAATCGCCCGAGGCCCCGGCGTACTCGATCAACTGCAACCTGCTCACCGCGCACGGCCCGTCCTCCTCCAGCGCGTCGCCCACCTCCCAACCCGGTCGCGCCCCGTTCACCGCTCCATTCCCTTCCGGATCTCGGGCGTCAGTATCGCCGTATCCTCCATCGAGAAGATGCGTCCCCCTTCCGGGCTCTCCCCCACGTACTCGACGACGAAGAAGCCCAGCGGCTCCCCACGGCTCTCCTTCTCGTAGTACTCCCGGAGCACGGCGTAGCAGAGTACCTCTTCCCCGACGTACAGGGGACGCTCCTCGTAGCGGACCCGGTGGGAGCCGTGGATGAGCCCGACGGCCGCGAAGCCTTCTATCTCGCCGTACTCGAAGGTTCGGGGGAACGTCGGAGGGGCGATCACGCACCCGTAGGGACCCTCCGACGCCGCCCGTCCGTCCGTGTAGAGCGGGTTGGGGTCCCCGATGGCCCGCGCGAACTTCTTTACCGCCCCCATCTCGACGCGGTTCGCGACCGCCCCGGAGCGACGGCCGACCAGCGCCAGCCACCTCTCGACCACCGACTACGCCCCCGGCACCGGCCGCGGCACCTTCCGGACGGCGGGCCCGCGGGCGTTAGCCGCCATACTCGTACCAGCCCTTGCCGGTCTTGCGGCCCAGCTCGCCCTTCTCGACCTTCTCCGCGACGCTGGCCCTCGGCCTGTGTTTGGGGTCGCCGCTCTCGTGGTAGGCGCTCATCCTCGCGTAGTAGCCTACGTCTATGCCGGAGAGGTCCATCACCTCGAACGGGCCCATGGGGTGTCCCAGGCCCGTCCGGCACGCGGTGTCTATATCTTCGAAAGAGGCGACGCCGTTCTCGTAGAGGTCCAGGGCCTCCTCCGTCATCGCGCCCAGGATGCGGTTGACGACGAAGCCCCAGACCTCCTTCTGGATGATCACGGGCTCCTTGCCGATCCCGCGCGCCAATCCCGCGGTGGTCTCCACGGTCGCGTCCGAGGTCTCCGGGTTCCTGACCACCTCCACGCACCGCATGACGAGCGGCGGGTAGAAGAAGTGCATGTTGCACACCCGCTCCGGCCTCCCCGTGACCTCGGCGAGGCGGCTGCTCACGATGGTGGAAGAGTTGGTCGCCAAAACCGCGTGCCCGGGGGCCGCCGCGTCGAGCCTGCCGAAGATCTCGCGCTTGACGTCCAGCTTCTCGACGGCGGCCTCTATGACGAAGTCGGCCCCCGAGGCCGCACCCTCCATGTCGGTGGTAAAGCCCATCCGGCCGAGGGCGGCCTCGGCGTCCTCCCCACTCCTCCTTCCCTTCTCGACGTCGCGCTCCATGCGAGACCGGAGCTGCGCCCGGGTCTTCTCGAAGACACCCTCGTCTACGTCCTGCACGGTCACATCGTAGCCCGCGAGGGCGCAGACGAGCCCGATCTGGGAGCCCATAGAGCCGGAGCCCACGACCAGGACGCGGTTTACTCGCTGCATATCCGGTTCCATACCTACCTTTTCTTGAAGTTCGGTTTGCGCTTCTCGAGGAACGCCCGCGCGCCCTCGTCTTTGTCCTCGGTCCCGAAGAGGAGCGCGTTGGCGAGCTTCTCCACCACGAGGCCGGTCTTCTGGTCCGCCTCGAAGCCCGTGTGGACGGCCAGCTTGGCGAGCCGGAGGGCCAGCGGCCCTTTGGAGAGCAGCGTTCGGGCCGTCTCCCCCACGGTTTCCGTGAGCTTCTCGGGCGGGCAGACCCGGGTGACGAGCCCGATGCGGTGCGCCTCGGCGGCGTCGAGCGCGCGCCCCGTGAGGACCATCTCCATCGCCGGCCCCTTACCGACGAGGCGCGCGAGCCGCTGGGTGCCGCCGGCGCCGGGGAGGATGGAGAGCCCCACCTCCGGCAGGCCGAAGCGGGCGTTCTCGGACGCTATCCGGATGTCGCAGGCCATCGCCAGCTCGCACCCGCCGCCCAGAGCGTAGCCGTTCACGGCGGCTATCGTCGGCTTCTCGAAGCCCTCGACGTCGTCATAGAGACCCTGCATACCCCGGCCCAGCAGGTCCAGGGCTCTGGCCCGGGTAAACTCGCCTATGTCCGCCCCGGCGGCGAAGGACTTCTCCCCGGCACCCGTGAAGACCACGACGCCGACGGCGTCGTCCCCTTCAAACCGGGCCAGCGCGTCCGACAACGCGCGCAGCACTTGCGCGTTGAGGGCGTTTCTCTGCTCGGGACGGTTTATGGTGACGGTGCCGATGCCGTCGCGGACAACGGTCTTCAGGGTGTCATGCTCGGACACGCCGGGCCCCCTTCCAGAGGACGGCGTCGTTCTTCGACCCGCCGACGGGGGTCACTCTCGCGACGCCTTCGCCTCTTCCTCCAGCTTGCGCCAGAGGATCTTGCCCGATCCGCTCTTGGGCAGGGCGTCCACGAACTCGACGAGGCGCGGGTACTTGTAGGCGGCCATCCGCTCTTTGGACCACTCGATGATCTCCGCGGGTTCGACCGTGCCCTTGCGTCCTTCGCGCAGGACCACGAAGGCCTTGGTGGTCTCGCCGCGCCGGTCGTCGGGGACCCCGATCACGCACGCCTCCTGCACGGCCGGGTGCCCGTAGAGCGCGGCCTCCACCTCGGCGGGCCAGACGTTGTAGCCGGAGGCATTGATCATGCGCTTGAGCCGGTCGACCATGAAGAAGTAACCTTCCTCGTCACGGATCCCTATGTCCCCCGTCCGCAAAAAACGCTTGCCCTCCCGCTCGAAGAACGCCTCCTCGTCGGACCGGCCCCAGTAGCCCTTCATCACCTGCGGACCGGAGATCACGATCTCCCCGACCTTGCCGGGGCCCAAGTCCTCCAACGTCTCGGTGCTGACGACGCGGGCGTCCACGTCGAAGAAGGGCACCCCGAGGCACTGGAGCTTGGTCCTGCCGGGCGGGTTGGTGTGGGTCGTCGCCATGGTCTCCGAGAGGCCGTAGCCCTCC
>CAXTDD010000415.1:0-3518 GCA_964242955.1 uncultured Rubrobacteraceae bacterium
TCGCCGTCGCGCGGGCGGTAGGGCCTCGGAGGGGACGCGAGCTCAGAGGAACCCGGGTGGCCCTCCAGCAGCGCGTACCAGCGGTCGTAGGCGTCGAGGGGCTCACGCCCTCCGTCCGCGACCTCCTCCGGTTCTCCGGCGCCGTCGGCGCCCGTCTCGGCCTCGCGCGGCTCGCGCCCTGGCTCACGTTCTTCGGATGCCGCTCTTTCTCCGTCGCCGACCGCGTCTCCTGGGGCCGGATCGGGGATGCAGAGGAGCTCGTAGGAGAGCGCGCAGACCTTCTTGAAGTCCTCGCCTCGGGTCTGGAGGTTCTCAAGGCTCGCTATCACCCCGATGACGTCGGTGTTGGCCTCCACCGTGCAGCCGGCGTTCATGCAGCCGACCGAACCCTTCGAGCGCAACAGCGACAGCTTCGCCTTGCCGCACTTCGGGCAGTCCCAGACGAGCCTGGAGCCGCTCACCTTGCCGGGGCGGCCCAGGTACGCGGCGAGCAGCCGCTCGGTTTCCTCTCTTATGAGGGCGGTGTCGTAGCGGAAGTCCGCGCGCCCGGTCCCGGCACGCTCGCCTGCCCGCACGCTACTCCCCCTCCGTCGGGCGCGGGCCCGCGCCCTTCCACTGCCCGCCGACCGCGCCACCTTCGCGCACCGGCAGGAGGCACGCGGTTGCTAGCGGTCGTTCATCATGGAGATTACGGTCTCCGTATCCTGGTTGCGCCGGATCCTGGCCCTCCGCTGGGCGGGCGTCTCCGTGCGCGCGACCCTGTAGGCGTTGCGGGCCCACAGCAACGAAAGCACCGCGAGGATTACGAAGAAGATCGTGGCCGCGAAGATCACGGGGCGTCACCTCCTGGCCGGCAACTGTACCCCACGAGGGCTCTCGTACGCAAGACTCCAACCGATCCATCCTCTCCCCGTCAGGCCGGCCTCGGCACGGGTATGGCGCGCGTGACGAGCGTCCTTGTCGTCTGGGCTACGATCCCCGGGGAGGCCGAGTAGCCGGTCAGGGACCAGGCGAGCATGTGCTTCGGCGTGCGCCACACCACGTAGAGCACGACGATCGTCACGATCACGGAGCCCACGACGGAGTCGTTGCCGAGGCCCTCCCCGAAGACGGAGCCGGGGTTGTTGATCATGACGGCCCCTATGGCGAACTCGACGGCGAAGACGAGGGGGAGCGTCAGGCAGGCGATCATGGCCCGAGCCCAGGCGCCCGCGAGGTCCGAGAGCCCCGGCGCCGCCCACAAGAGCATCGCCAGCGGCGAGAGCACGTAGAGCTGGGTCTGCAGGATGTTCTTGATGCCGCAGACGAAGACCACGAGCAGCATCATCACGAAGGCCGCGGCGTTGGCGATCACCGCCAGAAAGCCCTGCTCGGGGCCGCTGTGGGCCGCCGACCCCTCACCCGTCAAGAAGGTCTCCACGGTGCCCTGGCTTACGAACGACTGGCTCAGGGCTTGGGTGAGGTCGTTGAGCATGCCGACGAGCTCCGGCAAAAAGCCGATCATCGCGAAGAACACGAAGATCTTGGGCAGCACGTTCTGCACCGTGACGTTCGCGTTGTAGGAGGCGCCCTGGTACATCATCAGGTAGCCGACGTAGAGCATCACGAGGACCGCGCCGGGCTTCACGGCGTCGGAGAACCTCTCGTAGAAGCCGCCTATGCCGTTCGCCTCCAGGTCCGGCGACTGGAAGGCCTCCTCCGTGATGACGCGGGAGAGCTCTTTGGATGGCGCCTCCACGGTGACCCCGTAGAGCCACTCGAGGATCGCCTGGAAGGCGCCGACGGCCATGCCGGTAAAGCCCCCGGGCTCCGTTGTCGCGTCCTGGTTCTCGTCGTAGATCTCGTCCGCCGACTCCGCCTGCTCGTCTGTTGGCGATGTGGTGTCCCCGGGCCCGGCGTTGCGCTGGTAACCCTCGGGTACCCCGTTCTGGCCGCTCTCATCGTCCCCGCTCGCCTCTTCCGCCTCCTCGCGGTCCCGCGCGTCCGCCTCCTGCTCTTCCGGCGTTTTCATACATCTCTCGGAGAGTTCCTCGGCCTCCTGGGCGCTCCGCGGCTGCGCGTTGACGCAGGCGGGATCCTCCCGGTCCCAGCTCTCGCCTCCGCCGTCCTCGGGGGCGGCGCCTTCCTGGGCATGGACGCCGGGGGCCAGGGAGGTCAGGAGCGCGAGGCCGAGGCCCAGGAATACGAGCAGCGCGGGCGCGTACCTAAGGGCGTGCCCTCGCAAGGCGGTCGGAGGGGCGGACTCTCCAGAAGATCGGCGGAAGGGCTTCGGCATGGCGGACTCCTTTCGCGGGCTCTTAGAACATGCCGTCGAAGAACAGGTAGATGGAGCCGGCCAGCAGGCCGAAGAAGCCGCCCACGAAGCCGCGCACGATCCAGTCGACGCCCCTGGAGACGTTCCTCGGGCCGAGCATGCCGGACGTGAGGAATCCGCCGCCGATGACGAAGCACAGGACGACGGCTGAGCCGTAGAGGCCGGCCGCGAGCATCGTGAGCGGCCCCCAGGCGCTCCCCCCGACGGACTGCAGCAGGGCCAGGACGAAGGCGGAGATCTGCGCCGTCACGAGGCCTCCACCAAGGGCTTCGCGTAGAGGACCCGCCACACCGCCGCCCACCTACGGAGGACCAGACGCTGCTCGTAGGTCTTCTCCCCGCTGCCCTCGTCGAGGGCGAAGGTGACGGTGCCTATGACCCGTTCGGAGGACGTCTCCTCGACCCGAAAGCTCCTAAACAGCGCCGCGTTCTCGACCCCGTACTCAGCGGTCCTTCTGGCGATGAGCTCGGCCGGATCGGAGCCCGGGCTGTCGGGTCTCTTCCAGAACTCCGGGGCGTCCACGGTCCCGTTCACCGCTTCGAGGTACTCCAGGCGCGCGGAAGGGCCGCTGCCCTCGAAGTCGTAGGCCGCGTCCACGAAGCGGTAGGCGGCCATCCTGGCCCGGGAGAGGTCGGTCTCCGAGGGGGTTTCCGCGTCCGCCCCGGTCCCGAGCGGGTCGTAGGGCGGCGCACCGCCCCCCGAGGAGTTCCGCGGCAGCCGGGTGCCCGACGGTTCGCGCGCCTCTCCCCCATCACCCCGGTCCACCTCGGAGTGGTCCACGTCCGCGGGCGTCGTTCGCGATGCCGTCTCGTCTTCTGCTGTCGTGCCGCTCTCGTCGACCTGGGGGTCCGCGCTCCTCTCGCCGAGCTTTACGTCGCTGGCGGCGACGGAGGCGCCCGCGGCATCTGGGGAACCTCTCCCGCCGGAGGCGTCCTCGGAGTCCCCGCCGAAGATCAGGGCGGCGCCGAAGACGCCGAGCCAGAGGACTACGCCGGCGACGAACAGGTACGGCGCGGGACCCTTTCCGCGGACGCGACCGGCCGTGCGCGTGGATCTCAAGAGAGGCCTCCTAGCAAGAGGAACAGCACGAGCGCCACGCCCAGGCCGGCCAGGCGTGGCAGCTGCTCAGGGCCCCAACCGCGCCCGGGGCCGAGGTTCGCCGGCCGACCGAAGAGCTAGCGGCCGAGCGCGGGCCTCGCGAAGC
>CAXTDD010000416.1:0-3504 GCA_964242955.1 uncultured Rubrobacteraceae bacterium
CGGCAGACTTCGTGCTGGATCAGCTCTATCGGGATCTCGCGGTACGCCTGATCCGGCAAAATGTCCTTCAGGACTTCCTCCGCCAGAGCCACGCTGACCCGCCGCTCGTACAGCGAGGCGTAGGCCAGGATGCGAATGAGAGCACCCTCCAGCTCGCGAATATTGGTCGAGACCTTCGAGGCTATGAACGTGAGGACTTCGTCGTCGACTTCGAGGCGGTCCATGATCGCCTTCTTGCGCAGGATCGCGATCCGCGTTTCGAGGTCGGGCGGCTGGATGTCGGTAACGAGGCCCCACTCGAAGCGGCTGACGAGCCGGTTCTCCAGGGTCTGGATGTACTTGGGGTGGCGGTCGGAGGCTATGACGATCTGCTTGTTCTCTTCGTAGAGCGCGTTGAAGGTGTGGAAGAACGCCTCCTGGGTCTCTACCTTGTTCTCCAGAAACTGGATGTCGTCGACCAGGAGCACGTCTTTCTCGCGGTAGCGCTTCTGGAACTCCAGGGGAGAGTTGTCGCGCATCGAGTTGATGAAGTCGTTGGTGAATTGCTCGCAGGTCACGTAGCGGATGCTCATGCTCGGGTCCTGGTCCTCGACGTAGTGGCCGACGGCCCGCAGCAGGTGCGTCTTGCCGAGGCCCACCCCGCCGTAGATGAAGAGCGGGTTGTAGACGACGCCGGGGGTCTCGGCCACGGCCAGGGTGGCGGCGTGGGCGAACCTGTTGCCGGCCCCGATCACGAACGTGTCGAACGTGTACTTGGCCTTGAACGACTTCGGCGCCCGGGCGTTGAGCACCGACTCGGACGCCGTCGCCCCGTTGCCGCCCGCATCCGGTCCCCCGACGCTAACCACCAGGGAACTGTCCCGGCCCATGACGGCGTCGAGCACCTCTTCCAGCAGCGGGCGGAAACGGCTCTCGATGTACTCCTTGGCGAAGGTGTTTGGGACGGATATCTCCAGCTGGTCGTCCCTGACCTCGACCGGGCGAATGCCCTCGAACCAGACGCGTAGCGACGAGACGTCTATCTGTTCGGACGCCCGGTCCAATACCTCGGCCCATACCTGATCCACGCGGCCCGCCATGGCCTACTTTACCCAGGCGCTTACGATGGCCTCGACGACGTCCTTGCCGAGTGGAGAGATCAGCCGCTTGCCGGTCTCGTCGGCCCGCACCAGGCCGTGTTCTTCTAACACGGACAGGTCCCTGTAGGCGGTGCTGACGCTGATCTCCAGCCTGTCGGCCACCGTGGAGGGGCCGACCTCGCCGCACTCTAGGACCGTGATCAAAACCTTCTGCTGCCTCTCCGAAATGTTCATCCGCGGGACCCCGTCGGGATACCGGCGCGGTTCCGCCCTGACGACGGGCTCCTGCTCGGCCGCCTCCCGTGCCCCCTCGCCCACCGAGATGGTCGCCACCGTGCCGCCGCCGATATTGTCCTCGACGGTCAGTGATCCGCCGGCTTTCTGCGCCGCGGATCGCGCCATCCCGAGGCCAGCCCCGACGCCCCGGATTTCCTCCAGAGCCTCGGGCGCTGCGCCGGTGAACCCGAACTCCACGGCCCTCTCTTTGTTCTGGATGCCCGGCCCTTTGTCGGAGACGCGCACCACGCTGCCGTTCTCGAGAATGGAGACGATCACGCCCCTGTATCCGGCGTGTATCAGGTTCTCCAGCACCTCTCGAACCGCCTCCTCGGGCACGTTGCCGTCCAGCCCTCTGACCCGGGCCATCACAAACTTCGTGAACTTCGCGGTCGCGGAACGGGGATCCGCCGCGGCCACCTCCGTCACCTCGGGGTCCGAGCCCGGCGGGTAGACGGCTATGCGGACGCTTATGTTCGCCCGGTCCGACTCAGCCCGTGTCCGCTGTGCGTGCATCATCCCCACCGCGGAATGTAGCGCACCCCTCCACCCAACGCTATAGCCGGCGGGATAGAAATCCGG
Source organism: uncultured Rubrobacteraceae bacterium (assembly GCA_964242955.1). GTDB lineage: Bacteria > Actinomycetota > Rubrobacteria > Rubrobacterales > Rubrobacteraceae > Rubrobacter_D. The sequence continues at coordinate 1,938 of CAXTDD010000416.1, forward strand.
TTTTGCAGGCAATTCACATGTTTATCCACAGATTTATCCACAGCCTGTGGATAAGCGGGTGAAATGGGCGTTGGTGCACGCCCGAGTGCGCCGCTACGGCCGAGGAACCGGCGCGAAGGGTTGAGAGCCCGCTGCAACAAAAGTGCCTGTTTGCAAGGTTTTTCAGAAGCAAAGAGCTAGTGATGGGCGGCAGTCGGTCCGTACTTAGCGGTCGGCCCCGGCTGGATGGTCCGGGGGGCTTCGGATATACTGCTTTGGTTCGTTTGTACATGTCGTAACGCCCCAAGAGGAGTCTGATGAAGCGCACCTACCAGCCGAACCGACGCAAGAGGGCGAAAACCCATGGTTTTCGCAAGCGGATGAGCTCTGTGGGTGGACGCAGGGTTATCGCGACCCGGCGTCGCCGGGGGCGCAAGCGCCTGGCAGTCTGAGGGGTGCCCCGGAGCAAGCGTATGCGCCTGACGGACTCCTCGGAGTTCGAGAGGGTCTACAAACAGGGCACCGCCTACAGGGGAAGGTTATTCTCCGTGCACGCTTTTCCCAACGAGCTCGGTACCCTGCGGCTGGGTCTCTCCGTCTCCAAGAAAGTGGGGAACGCGGTGGTCCGCAACAGCTTGCGGCGCCGGGTGCGTGAGATCTTCACTTCCGCTGCCAAGTCGGGGGATCGTGAACTCGACCTGGTGGTCTCGGCGCGTCCGGCGGCCAGGGAGGCGACCTTTGACGAACTCCGGGAGGAGTTCGATCGCGCCCTCCGCAAGCTCGGCGCGGCGGACAGGCCCTCGGTCGAGCGCTCGAAGCGTCGCGAGAACTCGTAGGATGGAGAAGTTTGCTAGGTTGTCGCCCGTTCTTGGAGGGCGGGTTGGATCCGGTAAGGTGATTTGCAGAGCATGATCAACGCTATAGCAGACTTTTTCCAGGCCCTGTTCAGCCCCGTCGTGAACGTCCTCGGGCAGGTTCTCCTGTTTTTTCACCAGACGGTCGGCGCACCGTGGTGGCTGAGCATAGCGATGCTGACGGTGGTCGTTAGGGGACTCTTGTTCCCGCTAACGGTCAAGCAGGTCAAGAGCATGCGCGCGGTCCAGAATTTGAAGCCGGAGATGGACCGGGTTCGCGCCCAGTACCAGAACAATCTCCAGCGGCAGCGCGAAGAGATGGCGAAGGTCTATCAGGATCAGGGGGTGAACCCGCTCGGGGGTTGTCTACCGATCCTGGTACAGATGCCCATTTTTATCGGGATCTTCTACGTTATACGGAAGTTCGGCGGCACTCCCGGGCGTACCGACCCGGAGTACCCGAGCTTCGTTGACGGCGGGATCTTGTGGTTCCAGGACCTCTCGCACCAGGACCCGTATTACCTGCTCCCCATCCTCTCTGCGGTCACGATGCTCGCCGCCACCGAGATAACATTGAAGAACGTGGACCCGCAGCAGCGCTGGCTGATGCGCCTGCTGCCGGTCGGGTTTACGGTCTTTCTGCTCTCTTTTCCAGCGGGCCTGTTTGTCTACTGGATCACCTCGAACCTGGTCACCCTGGTCCAGAACTACGTGATCTACAACCACGGACCGGG
>CAXTDD010000417.1:0-3492 GCA_964242955.1 uncultured Rubrobacteraceae bacterium
AGGTCGCCGGCCCACGGGGCGTAGCCGTCGAAGACGTGGCTCATGATGCCCTCGCCCTGGGTCATGGAGAGGAACTGGGTGCGGAAGCCGAAGAGGGCCCTGGCAGGTATCTTGAACTCTATGCGGGTGCGGGAGCCCTGTGGCTCCACGTCCACAAGCTGGCCCTTGCGGCCGGAGAGCGTGCCGATGATGGTCGATGAGAACCGCTCCGGTACGTCGAGGACCAGGTGCTCGAACGGCTCGTGCTGCTTGCCCTCGATCTCCCGCACGATGACCCGCGGGGAGCCGACCTGTACTTCGTAACCTTCACGGCGCATGGTTTCGAGCAGGATGGACAGGTGCAGCTCGCCGCGTCCCGAGACCTCGAACTCCTCTGGACGGAGTTCCTCGACACGTAAAGAGACGTTGGTCTGGACCTCGCGCATGAGGCGGTCGCGGAGGTGGCGGCTGGTTACGTACTTGCCCTCCTTGCCGGCGAAGGGGGAGGTGTTGGGGCCGAAGGTCATGCTGACGGTCGGCTCGTCTACCGTAATGATCGGGAGCGCCTCCGGGTCAGCGAGGTCGGCGACGGTCTCGCCTATCTGCGCGTCCTCGATGCCGGAGAGCGCCACGATATCCCCGGCGCCAACCCTCTCGGCTTCTATGCGCTGGAGGCCGAGGTGGGTGAAAGGTTGGACGACGCGGGTCTTGGTCCTCGTGCCGTTCTTGTGGAGGAGGTTGACGAACGCGCCCTTGCGGACCTCACCGCGCTGTACGCGGCCGATGACTATGCGGCCGAGGTAATCGGAGTAGTCGAGGTTGGTGACGAGCATCTGGAAGGGGGCTTCGAGTTCGGTCCCAGGGGCTGGTATCTCCTCCAGCACGGTTTCGAAGAGCTCCTGCAGGTCATCGCGGGGGGCGTCCATGTCCTTGAAGGCGCGACCCTCGCGGGCTACGGCGTAGAGGATGGGGAAGTCGAGCTGCTCGTCGGAGGCGCCGAGGTCGGCCATGAGGTCGAAGGTAAGGTCTACGACCTCTTCGGGGCGGGCGTCCTGGCGGTCTATCTTGTTGATGACGACGATGGGCTTGAGGCCGAGCTCTATGGCCTTGCGCAGCACGAAGCGGGTCTGGGGCATGGGACCTTCGGCGGCGTCTACCAGCAGCAGGCAGCCGTCGACCATGCCGAGGACGCGCTCGACTTCGCCGCCGAAGTCCGTGTGGCCGGGGGTGTCTACTATGTTTATTTTGACGCCCCCGTACTCGACGGCGGTGTTCTTGGCGAGGATGGTGATGCCGCGTTCCTTCTCCAGCACGTTCGAGTCCATGGCGCGCTCGACTATCTCCTGCCCGTGGCCCAACTCCAGGGTCTGGCGCAGCAGGGCGTCCACGAGCGTCGTCTTGCCGTGGTCGACGTGCGAGATGATAGCGATGTTGCGGTAGTCCACGCGTTCTCCTGACAAAGTCCTCCCACCACACAACTCTCCGGTGCGCGTGCGAGGGATCCAAGCAACAAAAAAGGCCTCGCGGCGCGGGCCTTCACGCCGGGATTCTACCGCAAAAGGCGCCGGCGGCTACCCGATTCATGCCGGGGTGATGCTTTCAGGGATGGAGCTTCTTCCGCTCCGCCAGCATCGCCACGTACTTCGCGATGCGCCGCGCCCGCGTCTCGGGCCTCCTGGCGTCCTGGATCCTGTGCAGGATCGCGTACCTGTTGGCGCTGTTCAGCGTATCGAAGAACTCGCGGGCGACCTCGTTGTTCTCTAACTCTTTTCGCAGGTCTTCCGGCACCGTCGCCTCGCTCTGGGATTCGTAGGCGGCGTCCCACCGGCCGTCTGCCTTGGCCCGCTCCACTTCTCTGAGGCCGGCGGGCTTCATCTCGCCGGCCTCGATGAGCCTGGTGACTTTGGCGCGGTTGACCTTCGACCACTTGCTTCTCGGACGGCGGGGGGTGAACCGCTGCAGATAGAACCGCCCGTCGAAGCCGTCTCTCTGGCTGTCGATCCAGCCGTAGCACAGGGCCGCGTCGAGGGCCTCCGCGAAGGTGACGGTCTCTATCCCGGACCCCTTCTTGGCGATCTTGAGCCACAGCCCCTCCGAGTCGGCGTGCCGCTCCTCGAGCCAGGCCCCCCACGCTTCGCGGGACGCGAACGGGAGGATCGGCAGCTCCGGTTTAACGGTCAAGACGGCTCCCTTCGACGCCCGGTGCCACAAGCCTACAGGGATATACGATCCCTCCCAAGTAGCATCAGGCCCGCGGCGACGCTTCCGCGGTCGGACCGGTACGTTTAGGGTAGCCTTTACCTGGACTCCAACGTAACAGGGAGGACCTTACGAACGTGAGATCGTCGTTTTCGCGCACGCTGACGGGGCTGGTCTTCGTTGTGGCCGGGCTGCTGCACTTTCTCTCTCCCGGCACCTACGAGAGGATCATGCCGCCGTACCTGCCGCTACACCGCGAGCTGGTCTATCTAAGCGGAGCCTGCGAGGTTCTGGGCGGGTTGGGGCTGTTTCCGAGGCGCACCCGGCCCGCCGCCGGTGTCGGCTTGATCTTGTTGCTGATCGCGGTCTTGCCCGCCAACGTGCAGATGATGCTGGATGCCCGCGCCGCCGGAAAGCCCGCGTGGTGGGTGGCGCTTCTGTGGGCGCGCCTGCCGCTCCAGTTCGTGCTCGTCTGGTGGGTGTGGCTGGTCTCCCGTCCCGGCGACTAGCGTGTGATCTGCGCGGTTTCCGGCGGCGTAAAACGCTTACGACCGCGGAAGACTGGGAGGATGGATGGGGCTGCTGGACGGGTTGATGGGGAACCCGTCGGAGATGGACCCGGCAAAGATCGAGGGGGATTTCGCCCGGGTGCTCGCGCCGGGCGAGCGGATCGAGAAGGCCTACCAGTTGATCCGGGACCTCTTCGTCTTCACGAACAAGCGCCTGATCCTCGTGGACAAGCAGGGGCTTACGGGCAACAAGGTCGAGTACCACTCGCTGGCGTACAGGAACATCACCCACTTCAGCGTCGAGACCGCCGGACACTTCGACCTGGACGCCGAGCTAAAGATCTGGACCTCCGGCAACCACGTCCAGAGCGTCCTGGCCGGCTACGTGCTGGTGTAGACTGCGGCGGACCTGGCAGACGGCACGCGGAGGCGGGATGGAGAACGGCACGAGGCCAGAGGAGAACAAGCGCGTCTACCGGCGGTTCGTCGAGCTCCTGAACGCCCAGGACTTCGACTCGCTGCCCGAGGTCGTGGACCCGGCGGCGTACCGTGAGATCTGCGTCGGCTTCACCCCCGGATGGGTGAACCTCACCGACGCCGTCACTTCCCTGAAACAGGTGCTCGTCGGCATCCCGGACCTGAACGCCGGCATCGACGACTGCGTGGCCGAGGGTGACAGAATCTACGCGCGGCTGACCGTCCGCGGCACCAACTCCGGCCGGTTCTACGGCATCCCGGCCACGAACCGGCCCTACGAGGTCAACATGTTCGACTACGCCACGATCCGGGACGGCAGGATCGTCGA
>CAXTDD010000418.1:0-1904 GCA_964242955.1 uncultured Rubrobacteraceae bacterium
CGAGCAGTACGGCATAGCCTTCCCCAAGGAGAGTCCCCTGGTCGAGCCCGTCAACGAGGCGCTCGCGGAGATAAAAGAGGACGGCACCTACGAGGAGATCTACGAGAAGTGGATCGGCCTCCCCCCGGAAGAGATACCGTGAGCCCGCCGGCGCGGCCGGCGGGCGAGAACGCCGCCTCGCGGCCTTCAGCACGCTCCGGCTTCGCCTCCGCTCTCAGTTTGTCGGCTTCTTGCCTCTCAGATCGCGCCCGATCGCGTACGAGGGGCCGCCCTCGGCAGCACCGTATTGGGGAGAATCCCGGGTGGCTCCCACCGCAATGCTGAGAGCCGCCGAAGGCGGCGTGCCCCCTTGACCGGCATCCTACGGTCGGTGGTCTCCATCTCGGCGGCCACGGTGCTCTCGCGGGCGACGGGCTACGTGCGTATCGCGGTGCAGGCCGCGGTGCTCGGCACGTTCGTGGTGGCGGATGCTTACGCCCTGGCCGTGCTCTTGCCGAGCCTGATCTACGAGCTTTTTCTGGGCGGGATTCTGTATTCGATCTTCATACCCGTCCTGGTGGACCGTATCGCCAGCCACGGCGAGGACGACGCCCGCCGCCTGACCAACGCCCTGTTTACCCTGGTGTTGCCGCTGATGGCGCTTCTTGCCCTCCTTGGCGTCGTCTTTGCCGGGCCCCTGGTAGCGCTCGTCGGTGACTGGGGCGGTTCCGGGAACATCCCACCCGCGCGGGCCGAAGAGACCGCGGACCTTGCGGTGTTCTTTTTCCGCGTCTTCGCCGTGCAGATGCTCTTCTACGGCGTGACCACCGTGGCGACCGGGGTGCTCCAGGCACACCGGCGCTTCTTTCTGCCCACCTTCGCGCCCGTCTTGAATAACCTGATCATCATAGGTTCCTTTGTCGCTTACGCCGTCCTGCAAGGGCGCGACCAGCGCCTGGCCCTCTACGTGCTTGCCTTCGGCGTGACGGTCGGCGTCGCGGTGATGGCGCTTACCCTGGTGCCCACGCTGCTGGCCCTCGGCTACAGGCCGCGCCCGCAGGTCGGGCACCCTGCCCTGCTCCCGACCGCGAGGCTCGCCGGCCCGATGGTGGTGCTCGTGGCGGCCTCCGTAGGGTTTCAGTTCCTGGCGGCCAGCCTCGCCAGCCGCTACGGCGCGTTGGCGGAACTCAACTACGCCTTCACCATCTTCTCCCTCCCCTACGGCCTCTTCGTCGTCGCCATCGCGACCGCCCTTATGCCCGAGCTCTCCGAGAGGCACTCCAGGGAAGACGTCGAAGGCTACCGGGAGACGCTCTCCTTCGGCCTCAGGACGATGGTCTTCGTCGTGGTGCCTTCCACGGTCGGCTTGATCGTGCTCGCCGAGCCCATCGTCGGCATCCTCTACCAGCGCGAGAGGTTCGACGCGCAGGACACAAGGATCGTCGCCGGCCTGCTAGTCGCCTACTCCGTGGGCCTCCTGGGCTACTCGGCGTATTTCTACCTGGTCCGGGCCTTCTACTCCCGCCAGAACACGATGACACCGGCCGTGCTAAACGTGGGCATCCTCGTCGCCTACGCGGCGCTCGCGTACGGGCTCTCCTACGTGCTACAGGCCGTCGGGGTCGTGCTCGCCCTCTCCGTCGCTTACACCGTCCTGGCGCTGCTCGCCCTCTTCGCCACCCGCAGGGAGATCGGCGTGATCGACGGCCGCCGGCTCCTGGTCTCCCTCGCGAAGATCCTGGCCGCCGGCGCCGTCATGTACGCCGTCGCCGTCGTGGGCACCGCCCTCCTGGGCGAAGGCTCCGGCTTCGCGGACCGCCTCCTAATACTCGCGGCCGTGGGAAGCGTCTCCCTGGCCGCGTACCTCGCCGCCGCGTACCTGCTGAAGACGGAGGAGTTGAGGTCCGTGGTGGCCCTGCTCAAGC
>CAXTDD010000418.1:2004-3479 GCA_964242955.1 uncultured Rubrobacteraceae bacterium
CTTGCCGGAACTGTCCTTGCCGGAGCCGCCGTCTTTGCTGTCTTTGTTCTCTTTCTCCGGGTTCTGCTGGCCTTTCCAGGTCGTCTCCGTGAGGCCTTTGAGGAGGGCGCCGCCGCCGGTCGCCGGGGCGTCCGGGCCGTATTTGGTCAGGATGGCCGCGACGTAGGGGTGGTCGCCCTTCTCGACGATGCCGGCCTCGTTGTAGACCTCGTAGAGCCAGCCGGCCTTGCTGGAGGCGTAGACGTCGGTGGGGAGGTTGTCGCTCATCCACCCGAGCTGGTTCTGGTACATCATGTCGACCATGTCCTTGCAGCTTATGGGGCTCGCGGCTTTTTCGGTTGCGATCTTCTCCATCATCGTCGCCATGTCCCTGGGCGTAGTCCTGTTGTCCAGGGCGGGGACGGCGGCGCGCTCGCTGCTGACCTTCTGGTAGAGCAGCGTGTCCTTGGCCCCCATGGAACGGGCGACCTCGTTGACGCGGTCGGCGCCCCCCACCTTGCGGACCAGGGCGTTCGCCGCCACGTTGTCCGACTGGGTCATCATCATGTAGAGGTAACTCTCGACGGTGTAAGACTTGCCCGCCTTCTCCCACTGCAACCACCCGGCCCCGGACGCCCAGTCCCCCTTCTCCGTCTGGAAGCTCTCGTTCAGGGAGAGCTTGCCCCTGTCTATGTCGCGGTAGACGGCCACCATGATCGGCACCTTGATGATAGAGGCCGAGAAGAAGGTCTCGTCCTGGCGTATCCCGTAGCTCCAGTCGCCTTCGAGGTCGTGCACGTAGACACCGGCGATCCCGCCGTAGCCCTCTATCTTCTCCCGCGTCTCTTTTATCCCCGCCGCCGCGCGCTCACGCTCGGACTTCGAGGCGCCTTCGATCTCCGGCTCCGGCGACGGGAACGTGGCGGGCTCTGTCTCGGGCAGGGCGCCCTTGTCCAGTTTCACCTGCTCGGGCTCCGGGACGTCTACGGCGAACAGGTTCTTGGGGTAGAGGTACTGGACGAGGTCCTTGGGCACCTCGGCCAACGGGACGAGGTCGTTTTTGGGGTAGTCGGGCTCGTCGGCCCGGATGGACTTCCCGGCCTTCCACACCCCGCCGTCCTTGCGGACGAAGACGGCGAAGAACTTCTTCTCGTCCGGCGGCTTGAAGTGCACGGAGGCCCACGCGGGGTCGATCTTGCTCCGAAAGACGGCCGTGAGGCTCCCGGGGTCGGTCTCTGGAAGCTCGGAGGCCACCTTCCAGTAGGCGGCCCCGGCCGGCGTCTCCTTCGCCTCCGGCGGCACGGGCTCTGGCTTCTCCTCCGCCGAACCCACCGGCGGCTTCTCTTCTGGCTTGCCGTCTCGCCCCTCGCGGGCCGGCGGGCGGTCCTCCGGCGCGGGACCCGGGGCGTTGCGCCCGTCGTCCTGGATGGCCGCGGACGGGTTCATCGGGGCCTGGTTCAGCGCGTAGGCGCCGCCGCCGAGGAGCGCCACGAGCA
>CAXTDD010000419.1:0-3472 GCA_964242955.1 uncultured Rubrobacteraceae bacterium
GGCGGGGGTGCGGGGCCCCGGGGGCGCGGGGCGGGGTCTTCGGGCTCGCGCCCGCGGCGCACGGGGCCAACAGGACGGGGCGCTTCTTTACGGGGGACCGATCGGGAGATTTTCTCTTTGCCGGACTCCACCGAACCGGCTTCTCCAATAAGGCCGTCTCGCGGACCATAGAAGACGACGCGCGGCTCTCCGGGCTCTGGATCACGGCCGCCGTCCGCTGCGCCCCGCCGCAGAACAAGCCTACCCCCGGAGAGCGCGACGCCTGCCTGCCCTACGCGGCGCGCGAGCTGGATCTGCTGAGCGCCAGGGTCGTCGTCTGCCTCGGCGCCTTCGCCTGGGACGCCGCGCTGCGACTGCGCGGCATCCGCCCGAAGCCGAAGTTCGGCCACGGCGCGGAGGCGGCTGCTGGCGAGCTGACGCTCCTCGGTTGCTACCATCCGTCCCAGCAGAACACCTTCACCGGTGTCCTCACGCCGCCCATGCTCGACGCCGTTCTCCTGAGGGCGCGGGATCTTGCCGGTGGATCACCCCCGGACCGCCCCAACTCCGTCGGATAGAATAGGCGCCCGTGGGGACTCGCAAACCTTTCAAGAAACCCGTCGTCGCGCCCTTCGCCGTGCTGCTCGCGATCCTGCTCGTCTGCGGCGCCTGCTCGGGAGAGGAAGGCGGGAACACCGGGCAGCCCAACAGAGATGCCGCCGAGAGGTCCCCCGCGGGTGTCACCAGGCCCTCCACCACTACCGCGCCAGAGACGACGGCGCGGGATGAGCCACCCGAGATCACGCTCGGCGAAGAGCCCGGCGGCGAGCCCGAGGCCGTCCTGCGCCTGGAAGGCGGTCCCAGAACCACTTTCTCCGGCCTCTGCACCGTCGGCGGCCAGGAGAGCGTCCTGAGCGGCCAGGTCCCCAAACGCTTCACCTTCGACCTCAACGGTGAAGGGCTCTCATGCCGCATAGAGAAGAGAGACAGCGGCCGGGGCGCGCTCAAGGCCGTCCTGGTCGCCGGCAACACCACCCGCTCCGTCCAACAGACGAACTCCCCCGGCGCCACGATGAACATCTCGTACAGAGGTGGATGATAGGCTACAGGTGTCAGGCTTCAGGAAAGCCCGCTTTCGGCGACCCATTTTGGAAGGGATACGCGATGGTCTCGTGGCGATGCCGGGTCCAGGGTACATGCAACCTCCCGCTGCACGTCAAAACCTGAAACCTGTAGCCTGATACCTGAAACCTTTGAAAGGATCTCCCTTGAATAGAGAAGAAGCTTACGAGTTGATGTGCGGGTGGACGGAGGGTGACTCGCTGCGCAAGCACATGCTCGCCGTCGAGGCCGCGATGCGGGCCTACGCGAGAATGTTCGGCGAGGATGAGGACAAGTGGGCCGTCACCGGCCTGCTGCACGACATGGACTACGAGAAGCACCCAACCCCGGAAGAGCACCCGATGGTCGGCGTCAGGGAGCTGGAGAAGTTGGGCTATCCGGAGGACGTGCTGCACGCCATAAAAGGACACGCGGACTACCTCGACGTCCCTCGCGACACGCTCATGTCGAAGACGCTCTACGCCGTGGACGAGCTGTCGGGGTTCGTCGTGGCCTGCGCGCTCATGCGGCCCGAGAGGCTGGAGAACATGAAGGCCAGGAGCGTCCGCAAAAAGATGAAGCAGAAGAGCTTCGCCGCCGCCGTAAACAGAGAGGATATCGTGCGCGGCGCCGAGGACCTCGGGGTGGACCTCAACGAGCACATAGAGTTCGTGGCGGGGGCGCTCAGGGAGCGGGCCGACGTCCTCGGCCTGGAGCCGAAGGCCGCCTAAAGGCCCCCCCTAAAAGGCCCGGGGGCCTCTGCTAGGATGGACCGGCCGAAAAAGAAAGGAGCCGCGGTTTGGTTCGGGTGATGGTCGTCTTCGGGGGACGCAGCGAAGAGCACGACGTCTCGCTCGCCTCCGCGCGTGCCATAACGAAGGCCCTCCGGAGGGGCGGGCGCCACGAGGTCGTGCCGGTCGGCATAACGCGCTCGGGGCGTTGGATCTCCTCTGGCGACCCCATGCGCGAACTAGATCCCGGTAGTAAAGAGCTTCCAAATAGCTCCACCCTCAAAACCTCGGGTCCCCCGGCCACTATAAACGAGAAGCTCCCAACCGGTCTCGGCTCCGTGGACGTCGTCTTCCCCGTCCTGCACGGTCCCTACGGGGAGGACGGGACCATACAGGGTATGCTCGAGCTCGCCGGCATCCCCTACGTCGGGAGCGGCGTTCTCGGGAGCGCCGTCGGGATGGACAAGATCACCATGAAGAAGATCTTCGCCCACCATGGCCTGCCGCAGGTCGAGTGGGTCGGCCTCACCCGCAAGGAATGGGAGAAAGACCGGGAACCCAAAGTCCAGAAGATCGAAGGCGCCCTCGGCTACCCTTCATTCGTCAAGCCCGCGAACCTGGGCTCCAGCGTGGGCATCGAGAAGGCTGAGAACGCGGGAGAGTTGCGCGCCGCCTTGGACGCGGCGTCGAAGCTCGACCGGCGCGTCATCGTGGAGGCGGGCGTGGACGCCAGGGAGGTGGAGGTCGCCGTGCTCGGAAACGAAGACCCCGAGGTCTCCGTCCCCGGTGAGATCTTCCTTCAGGGAGACGGCTTCTACGACTACGAGGCCAAGTACGTCGAGGGCGGCATGGAGCTCGGTGTCCCGGCGAAGATCCCGGATGGGACCGCGGAAGAGATCGGGCGCGTGGCCCGAACCGCCTACGAGGCCGTCGACGCCGCGGGCATGGCGCGGGTCGACTTCTTTATCGAGCGCGGCACGGACAGGCTGCTCCTGAACGAGATCAACACCATCCCCGGCTTCACCCCTACCAGCGTCTACGCCGAGCTCTGGGCGGCGAGCGGACTACCCTACGAAGACCTCCTCGAACGCCTCATAGCCCTAGCCCTCGAACGCCACCGGTAGCGTCGCCCGAAGAGGCCCGCTATAGTTCCCGCCAGACGAACCCAAAGCACCACCGTACCCGAGGCCGTGAAACGAAGGAGGAAGCATTGCGGGGACTCAAGTTGACGTTTCTGTCGCTAACAATGGTCCTCGCGCTCTGCGTCCCGGCGTTAGCCCAGAGTGCCTCCGACGTGCAGTACGTATCGTTCTGTCCCACCGAACCCTCCAACTCGAACACCACAAGCGTCTGCGACGTCCCTCCCGCCACCGCCGACAACGTCGGCCAGGGAACCGACGCGGTCAACGACGCGCTGGCAGACTCCACTTCCTCTTCCAGCAGCAGCGCGTCGGCATCCAGCGCCGCCTCCGCCTCCGCCGAGAGCGTGTTGACGGGCGCCGAAGCAGAGAAGTACGCCGCAACCGGCAGTTCCAGAACGGGCGACTCCGAGTCAGGTGGCGTTGCAGCCGGGGGGCCAGAGGCCGCTGACGTCGACCCGGAGGAAGGGCTAGCCTCGATCACCGAACTGCCCGAGACCGGCGGCGCACCTCCTGTAGCGT
>CAXTDD010000420.1:0-3466 GCA_964242955.1 uncultured Rubrobacteraceae bacterium
TGGGCACGCTGCCGTACGCCGGGCGCTCGTGCCCTACGTGCTCGTTCTGGTCTTCCAGATCGCGTCGGAGATGGCGCTCGCCGGCATCTTCGTCCCGAACGTCGTGGTCCTCGTGGGGCTGACGTACACCGCGTACCGTCTGGGGCAGATCCGGTCCGCGCAGAAGGCCTTTGCCGCGGCAGAAGTTCCGGACGGGTACGGCCGGGCGGCCGTGGGCGGGGTCCTGTCGCTTGGGCTCCTCTTCTGGTCGGCCAACCTGGGATTCTTGCTCCTGGTGGCGCTGCCCCTTGCGTTGCAGGCCTCGTAGCGGCGGGAGGACGGAGCCCCGTATGCCCGAGATCGAAGGTCGGCTATACCGCCTGATAAACCGGGTCGTGATCCTGGTGTTGCGTTCGCCGTTGCACGCCGTCTTGAGCGGCGGCGTCCTGCTCTTGAGGGTGGCCGGGCGCAGGAGCGGCCGGTTGTACACGGTCCCTTTGAGCTACGTCCGTGGCGCCGATTCCGTCGTCTGCTTCACGGGACCGGCGTGGAGCGCGTGGTGGAAGAACCTGCGGGGTGGCGCCCGGGTAACGGTACGGATGCGGGGACGGGACCTGACCGGCACGGGGCTCGTTGTGACTGAGGAGGGCGTCGCCGTCGAAGGGCTGGAGACGTTCCTCGGCGCGTTCCCCAGCACGGCCCGACGTTACAGCGTGAAGCTCGACACCAACGGGCGTCCCGATCGGGGGGGCATAGAGACGGCCGTACGCACAGGCGTTGCCGTCATGATCCTGATGGAGCCGGACGACGGCACGGTCGGGGGACGGTAGTCTCTCGCGGACCTTCGCGGGAGCTAGAGGTCGGCGCCGAGGACCAGGTCGCCGTTGGGGGCACGAATCTCCAACCCCGTCGCCCTCTCGCGGTCGAGCGCGGCGTTGAGGCTGCACTCGACTTCTTCGTCTCCGGTGCCGATAAAGGAGCCGGAGGACACCCTGGTATCGTTTTCGGTGAGGAGGGCGACCCTGTAAGTCCGGTCTTCCTCCAGCCCCGAGGCCACGAGCTTCGTCTCGGTGCCCCAGGTGTGGGCGACGAGGTTAGCTTCGGCGTCCACGCCGGGGGCCGTCGTGGAGAATGAGACGGGCTCCAGCGGCACCTCGGGCGCCAGAAGCCTGGGGATCAGGGCGAGGGCGGCGGCCACGACCAGGACCGCGGCGGCGACCAGGGCCGCTCTCCCGAGCCGTTCGCGTCGCCTGGTTCGGCGGTCTTCGGAGATCCTGGCGAGGGTCCTCTCTTCCAGGTCGGGCGGGGGCGTCGGTTCCCGGACGAGGTGCCCGCGGGAGGCTTCGGCCAGAGCATCGACCACGGGTTGGAGATCTCTGATCTCTTCTTGGCAGATGGGGCAGCCCTCGATGTGCGCCCGCACGGACGCCCGCTCGTGTTCGTCGAGGTCGTCCAGCAGAAAAGCCCCGATCATCTCCCGAAAGCGGCGGTGGTCTTCGGGGCTCATCGCGTCCATCCCCTCTCTTCGAGGGCCAGTCGCAGCGCCTTGAGGCCGTAGAACAACCGGCTGCGCACCGTGCCCTCCGGCACCCCGATCTCCGCGGCGACTTCGGCGGAAGAGCGGCCGAGGTAGTAGACCTCGACGATCGCCTGACGGTGCTCGGCGCTGATGCGCCTCAGCCCTTCCTCTATCTCCCAGGACCGCAAGACGTTCTCTATGGGCTCCTCGGACGCCCGCGCGTGCTCCAACTTCAGCGCCTCCGGACGGGGACGCACGCGGCGGGAGCGGGCCAGGTCCACGACCACGTTGCGGGCGATGGCGAAGAGCCACGTGCGCAGGGAGCTGAGCTCCGGGTCGTAGCGGCGGGCGGCCCGCCAGGCGCGCAGAAAGGTCTCCTGGACGGCCTCTTCGGCGAGGCCGGCGTCCTCGAGCGAGCGCCGGGCCATCCGGTAGAGCTCGCCGCCGTACGCGGCGTAGGCAGCGCGCAGCCCCGCCTCGTCTCCGAGGGCGGGGCCGCGCGTGGGTCTCCCGGAGCCGAAGATGTTGCGGCTCTGATCCTAACGCTGGCCGATGGGGATGGCGATGCCCTCGACGTCCGCGGTGCCCCCGCCGATGGCGCCGATGTTACGCGCCTGGCCGTCCGACCGGGACACGTTGTAGAAGCGGGAGCCCGAACCGCCGGGCTGCAGGGCCGCGTACGCCGCGTTGGCGCCGTCGCGGGTGACGATGTCGAAGCCGGCCAGGCTGCCGGCGGAGACCTCCAGCATACCGACGCCGCTCATGATGCCCGAGTTGGGGTCGGCGGCCTCCGTCAGGCGGTCGCGGTCGGTCTCTACGTAGTAGATCTCGGTCGAGCCGCCGAAGGCGCTCGCCCGGCTGTTCGTGTAGGCGACGCCCGTCGTGGAGGGGCTCCCGCCGCCACCCCGGTACCTCATCTCGCCGTCGACGATCGTCTCGCCGGTGTCCACGTTTACCCGCAGGTTCTGGTCGGCGTCACTCACGACCCGCAGCCGGTCCACGGTCGGGTTGAAGTCGATGCCGAAGCTCTGGCCCCGGGGCGTCACCTCACGTCCCCCGGCCGTCCTGAGGACGCTGACCCTGCTGGCCTGGCCGGTGCCGGCGGCGATGGTGTAGACGTTGCCGTCCTTGCCGAGGCCGTAGAGCCGGCCGTTGGCGGGCCTGAAGTCTATGCCGACCAGGTCGTCGCCGCGCAGCCCCTTGACGGAGACGCGCTGTTTGACGTTCCCCGGCTCGTCGCCGTCAAAGAGCACGAGATCCCCGTTCCCGGTGAGCGCGTAGACCCTCTCGGGACCGTTCTTGCCCGACGCTTTGGACTCCAGGTCCTGCGCCCGGACGTCACTCGTGTACACGACCGACAAAAGCAGCAGCCCCGCGAGCAAGCCGAACAGGGCGATCACCACCCGACTACCTACCGTACGGTCCAGCGTCATCCGCGCCTCCTAGTCGTTGGCTCCCTTCCAACAACTACCTACGTTGGTCGTCCCCCTCCTGTTCACCGTCCACCCGAACCTCGGGGTAACCCACGAAACTTTTCCGCCGCGAACGGCAAGGTCGACCTCGCCGCTTCCGCAACCAGCCTCTTAGACCTCGACCACCCGAACGACGTCTTCCGGGCCGGCAAGAAAGACGCGGCCGGCGACGAGCCGATGGTTACGCCGAACGGGCGGCGCTAACGCAAAATCATACTTTCGGCGGGCAGAATAGGTCGTCCGTTCCTTGTACCTCCGGCCCCGGGCCGGCAGGATGTCCTCGTCAGGCGCGGAGCACACACGAGGAGGCCGGACGGGTGCGAGGGTGGATCTACAAGACGGACGAGGCGGGCAGGCCCCGCCGTTTCTTGAGCCACGGGGAGGCGGCGCTGTGGTCCGGGAGGACCGTGGTCCGCCGCTCCAGGCGGTTCCTCGCGCTCGGGGCGGCCGGTACTTCTCGGAGGAACGCGGGGCCTTCGAGATCCCGGACCCGGCG
>CAXTDD010000421.1:0-3463 GCA_964242955.1 uncultured Rubrobacteraceae bacterium
GGTCTTCTGCTCGCCGGCTTCTTTGGCTTCGAGGGCGAGGTCCATGGTCGCCTTTATGGCGTGCGTCACCTCGGGGGCCGGCACGATGCCCTCCGCCCGCGCGAACGCGACGCCGGCCTCGAAGGTGGGGTTCTGGGCGTAGGCCCGGGCTTCGACGAGCCCCTCGTGGACGAGCGCTGAGACGATGGGCGAGCCGCCGTGGTAGCGCAGGCCGCCGGCGTGGATGCCGCTCGGCACGAACGAGTGGCCGAGCGTGTACATCTTCATCATCGGGGTGGTGCCCGCTGTGTCCCCAAAGTCGTAGACGTAGCGCCCCTTCGTGAGCGTCGGGCACGAGGCCGGCTCGACGCCGATGATGCGGGTGTCCTTGTTGCCTTTCAAATTCTCCCGGATAAACGGGAAGGCTATGCCGCCGAAGTTCGAGCCGCCGCCGACGCAGCCGACGACGACGTCCGGGTACTCGCCGGCGAGCTCCATCTGCTCCAGGGCCTCCTGGCCGATCACGGTCTGGTGGAGCAGGACGTGGTTGAGCACGCTGCCCAAAGAGTACTTCGCGTCGTCGTCACCCGCGGCGTCCTCGACGGCCTCGCTTATGGCGATGCCTAAAGAGCCGGGGGAGTCGGGGTCCCCCTCCAGGATGTCGCGGCCGGCCCGGGTGAGCTTCGTCGGGCTTGGGTGGACCTCGGCGCCGTAGGTCTCCATCATGATGCGCCGGTACGGTTTCTGGCCGTAGGAGACGCGGACCATGTAGACCGTGCAGTCGAGGCCCAACGTCTCGCAGGCGAAGGCGAGCGAGGAGCCCCACTGGCCGGCGCCGGTCTCGGTGGTGAGCCGGCGGACGCCCTCCTGCTTGTTGTAGAAGGCCTGGGGGACGGCGGTGTTGGGTTTGTGGCTCCCCGAAGGGCTCACGCCCTCGTACTTGTAGTAGATGTGGGCCGGGGTGTCGAGGAGTCTCTCGAGGCGGCGGGCGCGGAACAGCGGGGTCGGGCGCCAGAGGGCGTAGATCTCGCGCACCTCCTCGGGGATCGGGACGTAGGGCTCGACCGTGACCTCCTGGCGGATGACCTCCTCGGGAAAGATCGGCGCGAAGGCCTCGGGTCCCACCGGCTCCCTCGTGGCCGGGTTGAGCGGTGGCTCTAATTGGAACGGCAGGTCCGGCACGAGGTTGTACCAGGACTCAGGGATGCGCTTCTCGTCGAGCAGGAACTTGGTCTGTTGCACGAAAACCTCCGGTTTTCTAGCCTGTCAGCCGGTCAGCATTTCAGCCGGTCAGCTTACAGCTTTCTTGGGCTTCGGGCCCGGTATTCGGGCGGGCGGATCTGAGCGGGAATGGCGGCTCGGGTAGACTGCCGGCATGGAGGCTACGGGAGCCGCGCCGGCCGGGGGTCTTAACCCAAGAGTGACCCGCGCGAGGCTGCTGCGGGAGCCGCTCTTTTGGGGGGCTGTGGCGGCGTTTTCGGGCACCTCGCTGGGCCTTTTCGGGATGCTCCGGCACGCGAGCCTGTGGGACGATTACTACGTGGACCCGGTCGCGCGGTTGCTCGCGTACGTCCCGGGGTACCTGGGAGACTCCCTCTCTGTGCTATCCGCTTCGGGTGTCGTCTACCTGCTCTGGAGGTCTTTGCGCGGGGTCGGACGCCGGGTGGCCGTTCTCGGGATTGGGGCGCTCTCCCTGCTGCTGGCGGCGGAGGCTTTGGGCATCGCGTTCACGGTCTACGCCAACACGGGCGAGAGGTGGCAAGGCTACGGAGGGTCCCCGTTCCCGGCCCTCCAGAGCGCGGTGCTCTGGGCCACCATCTTTCTCCCCTGCGCCGTTCTGCTACCCTTCGCCGTCGTCTCTTTCTTGGGACGGGAGAGGAGGTTCGGTCTGGTGTTGTCCGGGCTCCTTGTTCTGGCCGTGCCCTACGCGCTCCTCCGGATGCTACTCTTCCCCCCGGAGTCCTACGCGGAGCCGTCCCGCCCGTTCCTCCTGCTGGCGCTCGGCTGGTACCCGGCCGGCGTAAGCTTTCTGGAGGCGCCGCTCGTGGTGCTGCTCGGCGTCATGCTGCTGCGCAGGGCCAACGCGCGAGCGTTGGGGGAGGCGTTCCGGACCCGGGAGAGCGAGAACCTGAAGACCGCCCGCCGCCTCTACGATGAAGGACTGGGACGGAACGACGCGTCCGTCGTGGACGACCTCGTCTCCGAGGATTTCCGCGACCTCAAGCGCGGCTCGCGCGGCAAGCTCGCTATGGAGCGCGTCTTCTCGGTCCTCTGGAAGAGCTACCCCGACCTCGCCGTCTCCATCGAAGAACAGGATGCCGAAGACGACCTCGTCAGGACGCGCCTAGTCCTCTCCGGCACCGACCGTGGCGGCGTCCTCTGGTACCCGCCCACGGGGAGACGGGCCACCTTCACCGCCGACTTCGCGGACCGCTTCCTGGACGGAAAGCTCGTCGAACACTCCGGCGAAACCGACACCGAGGACCTGCTACGCCAGCTCGGCCTGACAGGGAGCCCCGCCGCCACCCCGGGCCACAAACCGGACAGCTGAAATGCCGAAAGCGAAGTCCGAAGGCGCAGCCGGCGAAGCCGGCGTGCTGACGAGCTCTTACCGAAGCAACACCACGGCGTCGCCTATCGGCCGCTCGCCCGTCGTGTCCGAGGGGCGGGTGACGAGCTTTTGGCGCACCGTCATGCCGGTCGAGCCGCCGCCGTCGAGGTTGACGGCCTCCCCGGCGCCGAGGGCTTGCATGATGCCGGCGCCCTCCTCGAAGCTCGCGCCGACGCTGTAGCCCGGCCTGCGGCCGTCCACGGCGACGAGGAGCAGGTCCCCGCCCGGCGGGCCGCCGGCCCGGGTGCGGGGGTTGCGGCGCGCGCCGCAGCCCTCTTTGTTGGCCGGGATCTCCTCCCGCCCGCCCCGCACCAGCCGCGGGCCGCCGTTGACGACGCCCGTTCCTCTCCCGACGCGCGCGCCTTCGCCAGAGATCTTCTCCGAGATGCGGACCTTCCGGCCCGGCTTCGCGTGGGCGCGGAGCCAGACGGCGCCATTGCCCGTGCCGGAGAGGACGGAGCCACCGGTCGGGATCGGACCACCGCGCCCCTCGCGCAGCGCCGTTACGCGACCAGAGGAGTCCAGAACGGCCTCCGCGCCCTCGCCGGGTTCGGTGGAAGCGCCGAAGATCGGGGTGAACAGGACCAGCTCTGACGGGTCCGTGCAGGTGAAATCGTGTTTGGGCCTCTCCGTCGGCGCGTCGCCGCCCGCGCCGCCGCAGCCGCGGATCAGGCCGGGCTTGCGGTTCAGGCCGTCTACCAGGCGCCTTGCCCCGTCGGAGGACGTCGCCCGGAAACCGTCGGAGAGCGCCGCGACGTCGGCGCCGCCGCCTTCGGGGAGGACGAGGCTCGTGCGGCCGTCGACCGCCTCGCTCACGGGCTCGCCTTCGAGGACGGAGATGCCGGCCAGGTCCCCCGGCGTGCCGTCGTTCGG
>CAXTDD010000422.1:0-3456 GCA_964242955.1 uncultured Rubrobacteraceae bacterium
CAACGCCTCCGCCACCGACACCCCACGAAACCCCACCCCGAAGAACCAGCCCGCCTCCGCGACAAACCCCGCGTAAGCCAACGCCAGCGTCGCCACCACCACGAACCACACATCGAGCTTCGGCCCCCGAGGAAACGACCCCGTGCCCGTGCGTACCGCGCTCCCTCGCAAAACCGACCCCTTCCACCCGAAATGGTAGACTGACCCTGACGTAAAGTATATTAACGATAAAGATAATCAATTGTCAAGATATTCGGAGAAGGACATCGGGGGGTTGTTTCAGGCCGAGGTTGCGGCCGTGCTCGCGTACACGGCGGCGGTGGCGCGGCGGATGGGCCTCGGGGCCTCGGAGATGGCTGCGCTGGAGCATCTGCAGGCGGCGGGCGAGCTAACGCCGGGTCGGTTGGGGGAGATGCTCTCCATGACGTCGGGGGCTGTTACGGCGCTGGTGGACCGGATGGAGGCGGCGGGGTACGTCGAGCGGGGGCCTAACCCGCGGGACCGAAGGAGTTCGCTGCTGCGGCCCACGGCGTTGGGTACGGAGGAGGGCGCGAAGCACCTCCGCCCTCTGGCCGCAGAGATGCGGAGGATCATCGGCAACCTCTCCGAAGAAGAGCGGGCCACGGTCGGCAAGTTCCTGGGAGGGGTGACGGACGCCATCCTCCGCCAGACCAGCAGCATGAGATAGCTCCCCTACCTCTCCGATACCCCGCGCCGGGCACCGAAACCCACTACCCGATCCCGGAAGCTGACAGCCCTAAGTAAACAGGTCTATGAGTTGCAGGTTCTCGAACTCGGTGGCGAGGGTGGGGGAGAGCTCGGTCTCGCCCCGCTTCTCGCCGAGCGTCTCCGTGACCTCCAGGAACGCGGCCACGGGGCCGCTGGCGGGGGCGTCGCGCCTCTTGAGGGCCACGATGGAGCGGGACATCTCGGGGTTCTCTTCTATGGAGATCAGGGACAGGTTGCCCGAGGCCACCGAACGGACGACGGCGGTCCTGGGCAGGAACGCGACCCCGAGCCGGTGCTCGACCATCCTCTTGGCCGCCTCGATGTTATCCACCTCCATCGTCCGGAGCTCCCTGATACCGGCGTCTCTGAGCAACGCGTGCGTCTGCTCGAAATAGCTGGAAGACTGGTCGAAGAAGATGAGCTGCTCCTCGCCGATCTCGGCCAGCCCGGCCCTGCCCCTACGCGTGAACCTGTGCCCCGGGTCCACCACCAGTACCAGCTCGTCCTTGTACAGGTGCAGGCTCTCGATGTCCGGGTGCCGCATCGACCTCGTCAGCCCGAGCTGCACCTCCTCCTTCAAGGTCATCTCCAGGATCTCCTCTGAGTGCCCCGTCCTCACCGAAATAGACACCCCCGGATAGGCCGCCACGAACCGCTCCAGAAGCCCCGGCAGCGCGTAGGTCCCCACCCCGGGCGAGGCTCCGATCAAAAGCCGCCCCCCCGTGGCTCCCCGTAACTCCTCCAGACGCCGCCGACCCTCCTCAAAACTCCCGAGCACCCGCTCCGCGTACGGCGCGAACTCCCTCCCCGCGTCCGTCAACCGCATCCCCCGGCTGGTCCTCACGAACAACTCGTCCCCAACCTCCACCTCGAGCGCCTTCAACCGCGCCGTCAGCGTGGGCTGCGTCAGAAACATCTCCTCCGCCGCCCGGCTCAAGTTGCCCAGCCGCGCCACCGCCAGAAAACACTCGAGTTGTCGGAACAAAAGGTCGCTCCCTCCGGTCGCTCTCAGGCTGCAGGTATCAGGCTTCAGGAAGTGCGTTCGGGTCGTCGTCCGGACCACGGTTGCAAACCGAGACGACTTACCTGATGCCTGGTGCCTGTGGCCTCCGATATCAGTTTCTCCTATATCTGCGATACGCGCAAACGATTGGACTAATAGCGGGAGGTCGGTTAACTTGCTTTCCACGAAGAGCGGGCGTCGAGAGGAGTGGCGATGATACCGGTGCAGTACAGGGACCCTGAGACGGAGGAGGTCCTGGAGCGGCGTTACGAGGATGGGGCGCCGGCCATCGGGGCGCGGGTCAGGATCGGGTTCGGCGAGTTCGACGTTCTGTATCGCTGGCGTTGCGTGCCGACCTCTTGCATCGTCTACGTGCGGCGCGCTCCGGCGGCGCAGCGGGAGCGGGTTGCGGCTTAGGGGCGCCGGCGGGCTTCGAGCGTGGGATCTTTGCGCTTGCTAGAGTTTCTCCATTCTGGTGAACGTTAGGGAGGAGCCCTAGAGGTCATGGCACAGAACGGCGCTTACGGAGAAGGTATCGAGGTCACCAAGAACATCCCGGAGGAGTTCCGCGGCATCCTGAGCCTTGAAGCGGCTGGCTTCGTCGCGAAGCTGGCGAGGGAGTTTACCGGCAGGGTCGAGGAGCTTTTGCGGGCCCGGCAGGACCGGCAGGCGAGGATCGACGCCGGCGAGTTGCCGGACTTTTTGCCGGAGACGAAGGACGTCAGGGAGGGGGACTGGAAGATCTCCCCGGTCCCCGAGGACCTTCAGGACCGGCGCGTCGAGCTCACCGGGCCCCCAGACCGCAAGATGACCATAAACGCGCTCAACTCCGGGGCGAGCTGCTGGATGGCGGACTTCGAAGACGCCAACTGTCCCACCTGGCACAACATGCTAGAGAGCCAGCTCAACCTCAAAGAGGCCAACGAGCGGACCATCGCCTTCGACGACCCGGGCAGCGGCAAGCACTACGAACTGAACAACGAGACGGCCGTCATCCTGGCGCGACCGCGGGGCTGGCACCTGTGGGAAAAGCACGTGCTGGTGGACGGCAAGCAGGTCCCGGCGGGCCTCTTCGACTTCGGCCTCTACTTCTTCCACAACGCCCGGACCCTCATAGACAGTGGCTCCGGGCCTTACTTCTACCTGCCCAAGATGGAGAGCCACCTGGAGGCGCGGCTCTGGAACGACGTCTTCAACCTGGCCCAGGACGAGCTTGGGATACCGAGGGGCACCATCAAGGCGACTTGTCTGGTCGAGACGATCATGGCGACGTTCGAGATGCACGAGATCCTCTACGAGCTGCGCGAGCACTCGGCGGGCCTCAACTGCGGCCGGTGGGACTACATCTTCTCCTACATAAAGAAGTTCCGCGAGAAGGACATGCTGCTGCCCGACCGCAACGACGTGACGATGACCGTCCCGTTCATGCGGGCCTACTCGCTCTTGACCATTCGTACCTGCCACGAGCGGGGGGCCCACGCGATGGGGGGGATGGCCGCCCAGATCCCGCGCAGCGACGATAAGGAGTGGACGGAGTTCGCCTTCAACAAGGTGCGCGAGGACAAGGAGCGCGAGGCCAAAGACGGCCACGACGGCACCTGGGTCGCCCACCCCGGCATGGTCGCGCTCGCCAAAGAGGCCTTCGACGAGCACATGCCCCAACCCAACCAGATCGACAAGATCCCCGACGCCAACCCCACGGCCGCCGACCTGCTGGAGAAGCC
>CAXTDD010000423.1:0-3436 GCA_964242955.1 uncultured Rubrobacteraceae bacterium
CCTTGAGATCCAACGCGGGGAGTTTCAGAGGTAGGAATGGACGTTTTCGAGACCGCAAAGACCGACGTAAAGACCCCCAACGGCATGATCCGGCCCGGCACCTTCCGGGTGATCGCCGGCCCCTGCACGGTCGAGGGCTACGACCAGTTCGCCGCCGCCGCCAAAGCGGTGAAGCAGGCCGGCTTCGAGTACGTCCGGGGCGGGGCCTTCAAGCCGCGTACCTCTCCCTATTCCTTCCAGGGCCTCGGCGAGGAGGGGCTCAAGATCATGTCCGAGGTCGCGGGAGATTTGGGACTCAAGGTCGTCACCGAGATCATGGACCCCTACGACATCGACCTCGTGATGGAGCACGCCCAGATCCTCCAGATCGGTGCCCGCAACATGGCTAATTTCTCCCTTCTGAAACGCATCGGGGCCGCCATCGCGGGCTCCGACCACGGTGTCTTGCTCAAGCGCGGGCTATCGGCGACGGTGCAGGAGTGGATACTTGCGGCCGAGTACGTGACGGCCGAGGGCGGGGAGAACGTGGTGCTCTGCGAGCGGGGCATCCGCACGTTCGAGACGGCCACCCGCTTCACGCTGGACCTCTCGGCCGTGATCGTGGCGAAGAGGCTGACGGACCTGCCCGTGATCGTGGACCCGTCCCACGCCGCCGGCCGGCGCGACCTGGTCGTGCCGCTCTCTAAAGCTTCCGTCGCCGCCGAGGCCGACGGCCTGATGGTCGAGAGCCACCACGACCCGCAGGAGGCTTTGTGCGACGGTGAGCAGGCACTGCCCATCGAGGCCCTTCTGGGCCTGAAAGACGTTCTCTCCCCGTTCGCCGGGGCGATGGGCCGGGAGGTCATCTAGTCCCGCCGGACGCCGGGAGCGCCGTGGGCCGCGTCGGCGAGAGGTTCGTGCTCGTCAGGGAGCTCGGTGTCGGCGGCATGTCCAGGGTCTTTCTCGGGCGGGACGAGGTCCTCGACCGCCCGGTGGCCGTCAAGGTCCTGCACCCCGACCTCGACGACGAGGAGACCGGCGCCCGCTTCCGGCGCGAGGGGCGCACGGCGGCGAAGCTCTCCCACCCGAACATCGTCCAGGTCTACGACGCGGGCGAGGACATGATGGAGGGACGCGAGGTCTCCTACATCGTGATGGAGTACGTATCCGGGGGGGACCTCAAGGCGCTCATGGACCGGCGCGGCGCCCTGCCCGAGACCATGCTCGTCCGGCTCGGCGCCGACATCGCGGCGGCCCTCGCCCACGCGCATGAGCGTGGCGTGATCCACCGCGACGTCAAACCCCAGAACGTCCTTCTGGACGAACGCGGCAACCCGAAGCTGGCGGACTTCGGGATAGCCCGGGCTCTGGACACCACCCACGAGTCGCGCGTCGGCTCCTACCTCGGCACGGCCGCGTACTCCTCCCCGGAGCAGCTCCGGGGCGAGAAGGTGACGCCCAAGGCCGACGTCTACGGTTTGGGTACCACCCTGTACCACGCCGTGGTCGGCGAACCGCCCTTCACCGGCGCCCCGATAGAGGTGGCGAACCAGCAGATCCTCAAGAAGCCCGCCCCGCCCCGCGAGAGGGGCGCCCGCATCGGGGCCGGTCTGGAGAGGTTGATCCTCGGCTGCCTAGAGAAGCACCCGGACGAGCGCCCGGATACCGGCCGTGTCTACGACAAGCTCGTCGAGAGGGTGGGCGCCCGCGGGGCGACGTCCCCCGTGGACCTCGACAGAAACAGGAAGGCCGCCGGGCCTTCCGGGGTCTCGCGCGCCGTGGGGGGTGCCAAGGCGGCCGGCCTCTCGGGCCTGGCGGCGGTCCGCGGGAAGCTTGAGGGTATGGGTTCCCGCCGCGTCGAAGGCCCACCGGACGAGACGATCAGCTTCCCCACCCGCACCTTCCGGTCCGGCTCGCGCCAGAGGATCGTGATGGCCGCCGTACTGGGGGCGCTCCTCCTGCTGCTCCTGACGGGCGCCGGGATCTGGGCGCTGCTGGCGTCCGGCGACGGGACGAACGCGGCCTCCAACCCCGGTGGAAACGGGCAGGGGCAGGCCGCCGCTGGAAACGGGGCCGAAGAGAGGCGGCAAGCCGATCAGCGCGAACAGCCTCCCGGCGGGGCGGCAGAGAACGTCTCCAACGACGATCCTCCGGAGAACGCCGATCAGGCCGATGCCGGGCCGACCTTGCCTTTAGAACAGGCCGAGCAGACGGTCTTCGACATGTACTACGAGATGTCCTTCGCCACGCCCGAGACCTCCTGGGTTTTCCTCTCGTCACGCCTGCAGGATGAGATCGGCTCGCAGCAGGCCTGGGCGGAGCAGGAGGACATCTACTCCTTCACCTACATGGAGTTCGTCTCCCCACCGCAGGCCAGCGCCTCGGGCGCGACGGCGCGGGTCCGGTTCGAGGTCAGGTTAGATCGCACGACGGGCTCGGAGCTGCTCTCCGGGACCTGGGTCTGCGTAAACGAGGCCGGCGAGTGGAAGCTCGACCGCCTGGAGGACGAGCAGCGTACGCCCGTGTAGGCGACGGTCAGGGGCGAGGTGGACGGCCGAAACGTTGGGCTGGAGAGCTCAGGATACCCTGGTCCCGAGCGCCGGCCCGCGATCTGAGGACCCGGAACCCTTATAATCCCGTGCGTGATGAAGCTCGCTGACAGGTTCGTGCTCGAGCGGGAGGTCGGTTCGGGCGGCATGGCCCGCGTCTTTCTGGGCCGCGACGAGGTGCTGGACCGCCCCGTGGCCGTGAAGGTCCTCAAGCCGATGCACGGGGAGACGGACATCGGGGTACGCTTCCGACGCGAGGGGCGCACGGCCGCCCGCCTCTCCCATCCCAACATCGTCCAGGTTTACGACGCGGGGGAGGGGGACCTGGACGGCAGGGATGCCTCATACATCGTGATGGAGTACCTCTCGGGTGGGGACCTAAAGGAGTTGATCGACCGTCGCGGGCCGCTACCCGGGGCCGAGCTCGCGAGGTTTGGCGAGGAGGTCTGCGCCGGCCTGGCCCACGCGCACGGGCGGGGCGTGGTCCACAGGGACATAAAGCCGCACAACATCATGCTCGACGAGAAGGGGCGTGCAAAGGTCTCGGACTTTGGCATAGCCCGGGCGCTGGACACCACCCAGGCCACAAGAACCGGCGCGTACCTTGGCACCGCCCTCTACTCCTCGCCGGAGCAGCTCCAGGGCTTCAAAGTGACGCCCAAGAGCGACGTGTACTCTCTCGGGGCGACGCTCTACCAGGCCGCCACGGGACAGGCGCCCTTCACCGGAACCCCGATAGAGGTCGCCAGCCAGCACGTCTCGAAAGCGCCGCCCCCGCTAGAGGGCGCGGACGTGGGGGAGGAACTGGAAGCCCTGATCCTGGCCTGCCTCGCCAAGAACGCCGACGACCGCCCGAGCGCCGAAGAGGCCCTCGAACGCTTCGGACAGGCCGCCCCCACCGCCGGAAC
>CAXTDD010000424.1:0-3433 GCA_964242955.1 uncultured Rubrobacteraceae bacterium
GTCCTCGGAGGGCGACACGCCGGTCGAGTCGGGGACGGAGCCGGCCCCGGAGACGCCCGAGCCGGCGGCGAGGGCGCAACGGCTCATCGGCTTCTTCGGCAGCGGCTCGCTCGCCACGCTCGCCGGCGCGATAGCCGCCTCCGCCGCCCTGGAGAAGCGCGGCGTCAGAACGGGCGCGTCCCGGTTCCTCCCTTAGAGCTATCCGGCGCCCGAAAACACCTGGGGTTCTTCGCGGTCGGGGCCGGCCCAGGCTTGCGCTTTCCCCTCCATGCCGAGCGCCCGGATGCTCGCCAGGACGCCGGGGGAGGGGTTTTCGAAGGCGAGTTGGTGAGCCTGGATCAGGGACCGCACCACCAGCTCGCGGGCGGACTGCAGATCGAGGAAAGTGACGCCCGAGAGGTCCACCACGGTCGGCCGCCCGAACGCGGCGACGTCGTCCAGCGTCTCGCGCATCTTCGGTAACGAGAACAGGTCGAACTCGCCCCGCATTCCTACCAGGATCCCAGCCCTCGACTCTTCCATCTGGATGCCGTACAAGCTCTTCCCCTCTCGAACGATTCTCGGCCGCAAAAAGTAGGACCCGCGGGGACCGCGAAAGGTTACGGCGAGAGGGCCAAATCGTCTCGATTCTTTTGGCGTTTCTCGGGGATGGTCCGTTTGCTATCTTACGGGCTATGGGATCGCAAACGGGACTGCCCGTATCCGAGCGGCGTCCGGCAGGGTCATAGGAGGTGAGCGCCGAGGACCAGAAGCTCGCCGTGCGCGCCTCCCGCGGGGACGTGGGGGCGTTCAGCCAACTAGTCCAGGAGCATTCCGGCCTCGTATACAGGGTGGCGCTGCGCGTGCTCGGGGCGCGCGACGCCCAGGACGCCAGCCAGGAGGTGTGGGTCAGGGTCTGGCGCAACATAAAAAACTTCAGGGGAGACAGCGCCTTCACCACTTGGCTGTACAGGATCACGATGAACACTTGCTTGAGCGCCCGGCAGAAGGAAGCCCGCCGGACGGACCGCCAGTACGACGGCGAGGTGCCGTTTCTGGCGGAGCCGGCCGGCGGTGACGCCGACCCCGAAACCTCGGCGCTCAACGCCGAGCGCCGCGAGGAGATAGAGGCCGCCCTCGAACACGTCAGGGCCGACCACCGGGCGGCGCTCGTGCTGCGCCACATGGAGGGCCTCTCCTACGCCGAGATCGCCGAGGTCCTCGACGTGCCGGACGGGACGGCTAAGGGCTGGGTGAGCCGCGGCCGGGCCGCCATGCTCGTCGCCCTCGCGAAGGAGAACGGCGACCGCAAGCCCCACAGGGACGAGTCGTGACGCCCGTGGCCGAACACGATCGCTGGGAGGCGCTGGAGAAGATCGGGGCCTACGCCGCCGGCGAGCTCGAGGGCGAGGAGGCCCGCGAGGCCGAGAGGCTTATCTTCGAGCGGCCGGACTACCGGCGCCTGGCCGAGTCCTACGCCAGGATGCTCGTCATGCTCGACACTTTAGGCAGCGAGCCGGTCGACGCCCCCGAGGTGGAGTTGAGCTTCATCGTGCGCCGGGCCTACATCGCCGAGTTCCTTCGGGGCGCCGAGGTCTTTCTGGGCTCCTTGGGCCGCACGTACCTCGACGCGTTCGTCTATTATCTGGGGCTGCGCCAGACGGCGACCGAGGGCTACGGAGGAGGGATCTAGTGTCACAAGCGACGAACGACCTGTTGGCAACGCTGGCCGAGTTCGTCCCCAGGCTGGTCGGCGCCGTGGTGGTGCTGCTGGCCGCCCTCGTCGCCGCCCTCCTCCTCCAGCGCTTCCTCGCCCGCTTCCTGAGCGGCATCGGCCTCGACGACCTCTTCGACAGGACGGGTGCGGCCAACTCCCTCTGGCAACTCGGCTACGAGGGCGGCCCCTCGCGCCTGCTCGGCATCGTCCTGTTCTGGGGCGTCATGCTGACCGGCGTGGCCGCTTCCTTGAGCGTCCTCGGCCTCTCTTCCCTGGAACACACGATGGACCAGGTCGTCAACCTCTCGGGCCGCGCCCTCGTCGCGCTCGTCATCCTCATCGTCGGCGTCATGAGCGCCGGGTGGCTCGCCGAGATGGTCGCCCGCGAGGCCGAACGCGCGGGCCTGCGCGGCCAGAACGCCTTCCGCCGCGCCGTCTTCGCGACCGTCCTCGCCATCGCCGCCCTCATAGCCGCCAGCCAGCTCGGCCTCGAAACCTACGTAATAGTCCTGCTGGCGATCGTCGTCCTCTCGACCATAGGCCTCGTCACGGCCCTCGCCCTGGGCCAGGGCCTCGCCCTCCTCTCCGGCAACATCGCCGCCGGCCGCTACGTCCAGGACGGCACCCAGATAGGCGACGTCATCTCCGTCTCCGACATAGAAGGCACCGTAGAAGAGCTGGGCTACGCGTCCGTCACGCTACGCTCCGAGGACGGGATGCTGCATCGTATTCCGAACAAAACTCTGCTCGAGAACGTCGTTCGTAAGCGCGTGACGGAGCACGGCGCCTGACGGCGCCTCTCAGCACGCTTCGGCTTCGTCTACGCTTTCAGCGCGCTTCGGCCTTCGGCCTACGCTTTCAGCGCGCTTCGGCCTTCGGCCTACGCTCTCAGCCTGTCAGCTTTTTGTCCTTCGGGATTCGCCCGTAGACGACTTCACGCTGTTTCGCAGGACCCGATGTTACAAAAGTAGATGCGTAAGGTACATAGCCGGGAGCGAAGCCGGAGCATGCTGACCGGCTGAAATGCTGACTAGCTGAGATGCTGACAACAGAGAGAGGCGCAATGAAGAAGGCCAAAACCGGAGATCCCGCGCACGACGTTCTGGGGTACGAGGGCGGGTCGCTGGACGCGATCTTCCGCCCCGATACGGTGGCCGTGATCGGGGCGACCGAGCGACCCGGGAGCGTGGGGCGCACGATCATGTGGAACCTGGTCTCGAGCCCGTTCGGCGGGACGGTCTTTCCGGTCAACTCGCGGCGGCCGAACGTACTCGGGATCAAGGCTTATCCCTCTGTTTCGGAGGTTCCGCAGAAGGTCGACTTGGCGGTGATCGTTGCGCCCGCGCCGGCGGTGCCGGGGATCATCTCCGAGTGCGTAGACGCGGGTGTGGAGGGCGCGATCGTCATCTCGGCCGGCTTCAGGGAGACCGGCCCGGAAGGCGTCGAGCTGGAGGAGCGGGTCCTCGAAGAGGCCCGTCGGGGCCGGATGAGGATCGTCGGGCCCAACTGCCTCGGCGTGATGAACCCGACCACGGGCCTCAACGCCACCTTCGCCGGCGACATCGCCCGCCAGGGCAGCGTCGCTTTCCTGAGCCAGAGCGGGGCGTTGCTCACGGCCATCCTGGACCAGAGCTTGATGGAGAACGTCGGTTTCTCGGCTTTCGTTAGCGTCGGGTCGATGCTGGACGTCGATTGGGGAGACCTGATCTACTACCTCGGCGCCGACCCGAAGACCAA
>CAXTDD010000425.1:0-3426 GCA_964242955.1 uncultured Rubrobacteraceae bacterium
GCACCCGCGAGGCCCGCGCCGCCCAGCACGAGGCCCGCCGCTTCGCCACCCGCCTCGACACCCACGCCTTCCTCAAACAACTCGCCTCGCCCCACTCGGGCGCCGTCGAGCTGTACCGGCGCAACTACCTGGAGCTCTTGAGGATGGGCAAGACACCTGCCGAGGCCTACTACCTCTCGCGGGTCATCGGCATCGCGGGCGAGGGCGAGTTCAGGAGCGCCGTGGAGAGCGTGCGGGAGACCGGCTACCCGACCAGGGGAAGGATGGCCTACGCGGTCGAGAAGGCGGCCATCCAGATAAGGGACCTGCCTGGTGGCATGATCCTGATCCTGCTCACCTTCTTCGCCTCGCTCTTCGCGTTCGTGTGGGCCACGCAGACGTGGGGGAAGGCGGGGACGGGCACCATCTTCTTCGTCTCCTTAGGCCTCATCGCGGCCGGCGGCCTCATGTTGATCTCGGCGATCTTTATCGTTACCTTTATCCGGTCGATAAACAAGTAGGGTCGAGAAAGGCCGGCGCACCCGCGCCGGAGGCGAGGGGGACAGAGATCTACGCTTCGGCGCCCAACCCGCGGACGCCCCAGGAGACGGGGATGACCCGTCAAGAGCGAGGCCAACGCCGCAGAGAACTCAGAAAGGCCCGCCGAAGGACGTCCCGCCGACGACTCCTGTTGCCGCTCGCGGCACTCGTGGCCGGCCTCGTGTTCTTCTTCGTCTCCACGAACGAAGATCCCGTTTCCCGCGCCCGAGTTCCCGTAGCCGAGCCGCGCCTGGACCCGCCGGCCGTGGCCCGGGCGCAAGGGGGACGCGGGGAAGCGCCTTCCAACGTCTTGGTCGGGATCTCAGGCGGTGAGAAGGAGGCCCTGCGCGACGAGCTGGGGCAGATCGCGGAGGCGTATCCCGGTAGGTACGGGGTGGTGGTCTCGGACCCCTCCTCGGGCGAGACCCTCTCGATGGACCCCGACGGTCGCTTTTTGGCCGCGAGCCTCAACAAGCTGCCCGTCCTCATGGCCCTCTACAGGTCCGCGGCGGCAGGAGAGGTGGACCTGGACGCCGAGATCACCATGCAGGCCTCCGACGTGCAGGCCTACGGGACCGGCACCCTCTTCACCAAGCCCGTCGGCTTTACGATGACGCTGCGCGAGTGCGCGGAATACCTCATCAAGGAGAGCGACAACACCGCCTGGAAGATGCTCGATCGGTACCTGGGCCGGGAGTACATTCGTTCGGAGCTCTACCGGGTGGGCGCCCGGTCGACGGAGTACTGGCTCCCCAACACCACCACCCCCAACGACGTCCTGATCATGCTGAAGAAGATCGCCGACCCCTCCTACACGAGCCCCGAGCTCTCCTCCGAGATGCTCGACACCATGACGAATACCGTCTTCGAGGACCGCCTGCCCCAACCACTCCCGGAAGGCACGAAGGTCTCGCACAAGATAGGCTCCTACGGAAGCACCTTCGGCGACGCCGGCGTGGTCTTCCCGAAGGGCTCCCGCCGCACGCAGGACGCCTACTTTATAGTGGTGCTCGTCAGCGACACGGGAGAGGGCACCGCCCGCGCCGCCATGCAGGAGATGTCCCTCGCGACCTACCGCACGCTGACCAAGGATCCGGGCAAGAACAGAGACCGGCCGGCGGGGTCCTAGCCCCGTCCGGGCCCAATGCCTCCGCCCGCCGGGTAACCGACTTTTGTATTTGTTCGTACCGAGAACGCGCCGGAAAAGGTGCACTATTGTAGAGTAATCGAGGAGGGGGAACATCGCATGACGAAGCTCTTGATGGCGCTGTTCGGATCTATGTTCGTCGCAGGTGTCGCCCTGGCCGGGGTGTCCGCGGTGGACCCTCCGGCTGCGGAGGCCGCCGGCGGCTACGTGGGCAAGTGTGGCGGGGGCAGGATCCTGCTGAGCGCGGACGAGAGACAGAGCTTCTTGCTGCACAACCAGCAGCGCAACAGGCACAACCTGCGGCCGTTCTGCGTCGACCCCAGCCTGCAGAGGGCCGCGCGGTCGCACTCGAAGGACATGGTTCGACGCAACTACTTCTCCCACGACACGAAGGGACGCAACGAGAGCGCCTGCGAAAGGGTGCGCCGTTTCGGCTACCGCTACCGTTACTGCGCGGAGAACATAGGGTACAACTCCACCCCGGGCAGGGTGTTCAGCGCCTGGATGAACAGCTCCGGCCACCGGACCAACATCCTGAACGGCAGATACCGCGAGATCGGCATAGGCGCCGCCAGGAAAGACGCCAGGAATACCATGTACACCGTCGACTTCGGGACCCGCCTCTAAACGCCAGGCCCATCGATCCCCTTTTGTTAGGCTTTCTTAAGAAAATGCACAATAATGTGCAGAAAAGGTATTGCATTGGGGGGACCGATGTCGCAAAATAGGGCCTGTCGAGAAAATGACTGAGGAGAGGTACAGATGAGGAAAGTAATGCTTTTGGCGGCCATGCTGGCCATGGTGCTCGCCGCGGCGGCCCCGGCCTTCGCCCAGGCCACCGCCGTGCAGTACGGCGACGACGACGGCGACGGCGTCGACGACTCGACGTTCTGCAACCAGGTCCAGAACGTGCTCGCCACCCAGGGCCAGTACGGCGACGCCAACGCGGCGGCCACCGACGACAGCGAGGCCGTGGCCGAGGCGGCCAACCAGCTGGACGTGAGCCAGAACCAGGTGCTCAACTGCTTCGTGGGCGACAACTTCGGCGAGAACACCCAGGGCGGCGCCATAGACGGCAGCATCGGCGTGGTCGACGTTGATGACGACGGCGACGGCGTGGTCGACGAGGAGTTCGAGGTCGTGGTTTACGAGAGCAGCGCCTCCGCCAGCGCCTCCGCCGCCGCTTCTTCCGAGGAGTCTTCTTCCTCCGAGAGCAGCTCGGCCGCCGCTTCTTCCGAGGAGTCTACTTCTTCTGAGGCCGCCGTTGCTACCACCAGCGAGCTTCCCGAGACGGGCGGCGCCTCGCTGCTCGCGCTGGGTGCCGGTGCGCTTCTGGTCGCCGGTGGCCTCCTGGCCCGCAGGATCGTTCGGTAACTAACCGAGCGTAGCACCACCGAGAGCGGGCCCCTCCGGGGGCCCGCTTTTTTGTGCCCACTTGCCCACTACCAGGAGTGTTCTGCCTGAAACGCCGCCGCATCTCAGCCCCGTGAGGGCCGACCCGGCCTCCCTCTGCGCCCCGCCACCAACTCCGGAGTGCGCTCTTGCGCGAGCCAAGGGGTCCCCCGCAGCGCCTCTTATTCGCGAAGTACCAATTGTTAAGTAATTTTAAGAAAAAGCGAAAAAAAACGACGAATGGTGTTGACATTGGGGTCAGCGGGTATGAAAATGCCCGTCGTAGGTAATTGTCGAATGAGGAGGTAAGTGTTGAGGAAAGTAATGCTTTTGGCGGCCATGCTGGCCATGGTGCTCGCCGCGGCGGC
>CAXTDD010000426.1:0-3423 GCA_964242955.1 uncultured Rubrobacteraceae bacterium
TTCCGGGGCTGGGCTCGCGTTCGTGGCTGTCCCCGGAACTGGTGCCGTGGTCTCCGCCCCGGGCGCCAGGGCGGGCGTCCGCGTCTGGTCTTCAGGCGTGGATTGCATCGGACCCGTGTTTGGGGCGGTGGTCTCGGCCGGCTCCTTGGGCATCTCGACGCCCTCGAAGCTCTCCACCGGCTTCCCGGCCATGACGTCTTCCATGTAGGTCTTCCAGATCTCGGCCGGGGTGACACCCCCGGAGAGGCCGTTCAGTTTCCGGGCGTAGTCCAGGGTGTACTCAAGGGTCGCGCCGCCCTCGCCGTAGCCCATCCAGACGCTCGTTACCGTCTGGGGCACGTAGCCGATAAACCAGGCGTCGAAGAAGTTCTCGCTCGTCCCCGTCTTGCCCGCCACGGGCCGGTCGCCCAGGGACGCGTCCTTGGCGATGCCTTCGGTAACGTTGCCCATCATGAGCTCGGTCGCTTTGTGGGCTATCTCCTGGTCTATGACCTGCTCACCCTCGGGAGAGTCCGGGGCTTCGTAGAGCACCTTCTCACCGTCGCCCCGGGTGCTCACTACCTTCGATATGGTCGTTGGTTCGACCCTGCGGCCACCGTTGGCGATCGTCGCGTAGGCCGTTGCCATGTCGAGAGAGGAGACCTCCTGGGTGCCGAGCACGACCGACGGGTGGGGGTGGGGGCCGAAGTCCGCGGTGACGCCGAGGCGTTTGGCGACGTCTATGATCGCCGACGGCCCGTCCTTGAGGCCGTTGCCGTCGGGGTTCATGGCCAGGTCCGTGAAGACCGTATTGTCCGACCACCAGAGGGCTTCCTTTAGCGTGATCTCGCCGCGCACGATCCCGTCGTAGTTCTCGACCTTCCACTTCTCGGGCTTATCTAAGCCCGGCACGTCGACCATGTACTTCTTCTTCTCCGAGACGAACTTGGTCTCGGGATCTATGCCCTGCTCCAGCGCGGCTATGAGCGCGAAGGGCTTGAAAGAGCTTCCCGGCTGCCTTCTCCCCTGGGTCACCAGGTTGAACTGCGACTCCGGGTCCCTGTTGCCGACCATCGCCTTCACGCGCCCGGTCTCCGGGTCGAGGGAGACGAGCGCGAGGTCCGGGTCGTCGGCGCCGGGAAGGTAGCCTTCCGGACCGTAGAGGATCTCCCTGGCCGCCACCTGGGCCTCGAGGTCTACGGTCGTGTAAACGCTCATCCCGCCCTGCAGCACCGTGTTCGCCCCGTACCGGGCGATGAGCTCCTCCTCGGCCAGGTCGGCGAAGTTGCGCGTCGCGGACGGACCGCGTAAGGCCGTGTCGACCATCGCCGCCGCGGGCCACTTCTCCGGCATCGGTACCTCCAGGGCCTCGTTGTAGTCCTGGCTGGAGATGTAGCCGGTCTCGAACATCTTTCTCAGGACGAGGTCCCTCTGGGCCTGGGCGCCCTCGCGGTCCTGGCCCAGCGTCGAGGGCGACCAGAGGACGCCGACGAGCGTCGCCGACTCGGCGACGGAGAGGTCCTCGACGGACTTGTTGAAGTACGTCTCGGAGGCGGCCTGCACCCCGTAGGCGTTGGAGCCGAAGTAGACCGTGTTGAGGTAGTCGGCGATGACCTGGTCTTTGTTCTCCTTGTAGACGCTGCGTTCGAGCTCGACGGCGATCAAGGCCTCCTTGATCTTGCGCGTGATCGACTGGTCGTGCGAGAGGTAGGCGTTCTTGACGTACTGCTGGGTGATGGTGCTGGCACCCTCGACCGTGGCCCCGGCCCTGATGTCCACGTACAAAGCGCGCATGATGCCCCACAGGTCCACGCCGCCGTGCTCCCTGAAGCGCTCGTCCTCTTTGGCCACCAGCGCGTTCAGCAGTTGGGGCGGCATGTCCGCCAGGGAGGCGGTCTTGCGATTCTGACCGCCGAAGACCGTCCCGATCACGCGCCGCGAGGCGTCGCTCTCGCCCATAGGGGCCGAATAGATGTATGTCGGGTGCGTCTCGAAGGTCCGGGGCGCTTCGAGCTGCTTTACGCCCTGAATGATCCCGATGTAACCACCCGCCGCGAACCCCAGGCTGGCGACGAGCAGACAGAGAAAGACGATGCCCACGGCACGCAGGATCCTGGCCGCGATGCCGGAGTGCTTCTTTTTACGGTTGGCCGGAAGCCGCACGGGAGAGTTGGAACCCTTGCGATTCGAGGTCCCCGCGCCCGTGCCCCGACCCCTTCCTCTCTGCTGGGTGCGAGCCATCGAGCCGGTATACTACACTACCCGCCGATACGTTACATTCACGTTGCGAGAAGGTTGCGAAATTCTTATGACGGCTGGCGCAAGATACGGGGCGATCTACCGGAACGCGGTCGACGTTATTCCACGCGAAGAGCTCCAGGAGCGGCTCGGAAGCGGGCGCCCGCTGCGGATCAAACTGGGGATAGACCCGACCGCCCCGGACATCCATCTGGGTTTCGTCGTGGTTCTCAAGAAGCTGCGTGCCTTCCAGGACCTCGGCCACACGGCGGTGCTGACGATAGGAGACTACACGGCCAGGGTCGGCGACCCGTCGGGCAAGTCCAGGACCCGTCCCATCCTCTCGCCCGAGCAGATCGAGGAGAACACCCGCACCTACCTGGAGCAGGCCTACCTGGTGCTCGACCGCGGCAAGACCGAGGTGCGGCACAACTCCGAGTGGCTCGCGCCCCTGAGGTTGGCGGACCTGATCGAGTTGACCCGCGCCACCACCGTCGCCCGCATTCTGGAGCGCGACGACTTCTCCAAGCGGTTCGCCGCTGGAGACGCGATCACGCTGACCGAGCTCCTCTACCCGCTGATGCAGGCCTACGACTCTGTCGCCCTGGACGCCGACGTCGAACTCGGCGGCACCGACCAGCTCTACAACCTCCTCATGGGCCGCCACGTCATGGAGTACTACGGTAAGACCCCGCAGTGCGTCCTAACGACGCCCCTGCTCGTGGGCACAGACGGGGCCGTGAAGATGAGCAAGTCCATAGGAAACTACATAGGCGTGACCGACGAACCCAAAGACATGTTCGGCAAGGCCATGAGCATCCCGGATCGCCCGATGAGGGACTACTTCTCCCTCGTACTGGATCGCCCAATGCCCGAAGGCGAGCCCGTCGAGCAGAAACGCGACCTGGCGAGCTCCCTGGTCCGAACCTTCCACGGAGAAGAGGCCGTCGCCGGCGCCGAGCGGACCTTCGACGCGGTCGTGCGCAGGGAAGTTCCGGACGACGCACCGGAGGTCGAGGTGGGGGAGGATGAGAACGTCTGGATCGTGGACCTCATCACCCGCGCCGGTTTCGCCAACACCAACGGCGAGGCCCGCCGCTTTTTACGGGGCGGGGCCGTCCGCCTCGGCGGCGAGGTCGTGCAGGACGAGAAGCTGTCGGTGCCGGCGGCCGACCTCGACGGCAAGGTTCTGCAGGTCGGCAAGCG
>CAXTDD010000427.1:0-3418 GCA_964242955.1 uncultured Rubrobacteraceae bacterium
GGCTCCCCGGCCCGCCGGGCCGCAAGCATGGGCGCCTTCTCGTACGGCCCCTCCCGTCCCTCTTCCCGCAACCCGTCCAGCGACATCCCCACGAGGTCCTGGGCCTCCTCGAACCTGGCGAACACGGTCATGCCGCGCATCCTCAAAGCCCTCTTCACGACGCCGTCCTCGTCGGCGACCAGGATCAGGATGACGCCCTTTCCGAGCCTGGCTTTGGCGTTGCCCGCCCCGACGAAACCCTTGCCGCCCTCGCGCGTGATCCCACCCAGCACACCCCGGTAATGCGACATCTGCACGTGCGTGCCGACCATCTGCGCCAGCCACAAAAACCCGACCACCAACAAAACCCAAACCCAAGCGTCCATCCGATCCACCTTCCCACCGTGGTCCTCCTCCAGACCATCGCGCAACACTCTACACATGACTTTTGTTTGAGTCAAGAACAAAAGTTCAACAAGCCTGGACGGTCGAACGGTCGAAACCTCGCCGTGATGCGTGGGTTCTGTCGGCTTCTTGGTGAATCGGTAGGTCACCTCCCAAGCCGCTCTCTGAGCGGCCTTCAGGCTGCCAGCATCCTCGCCCTCAGCAGCTCGAAGCCGGCCCTGCCGTAGCCCTGCCGCTTCAAGAGCTTCAGCTTGTGGACGAACCCTTCCACCGGCCCGTTGCTCCACTCTTCGGTGAGGCCGGCCCGTACCGCCGAGAGGTCCTTCTTCAGCCCGGCGGCGAAGCGCCGCATCGCGGGGGCTTTCGACGCCTCCGCCTCTCCTAGCCACCCGTCGAGCTTCTCGCCTCCCAAGTTCCTGGTCATCTCCGCGAAGGCCTGGGTCAGACGGCGCGCATCGGCGAGCGCTTCGTCGGCGCCGCAGAGCCTCCCCAGGTACGCCTTCTGCTCCTCCGAGAGCTTTTCTTCGCGGCGCATGAACAACGCGGCGACGTTCTTCGAGCTTGGGGAGAGCCCGGCCACGGACCCCCTCCTGGCCCTCGGCACGGAGGACGGCGGTTTCCCGTTGGCCTCGGCGCGCCTGAGCTGGGACACGAAGTGGGTACAGGTATCCTCGCTGTTGGCGTACCCTTGCTCGCGGATCTCCCTGTAGAGCTTCTTGCCGTTGCGGCACCCTTCGTTCCATCGGCGAAGCAGGTACGGCACGTACGGGTCCAGCACGCTCGCTTTCCTCTTGTAGACCGGACGCGGCGGGGGCTCGGTGAGGTCCTTGTAGCGGTAGACGGTCCTCGGGCTTATGCCAAGCCTGCGGCAGATATCCCTTAGGTCGGCTCCGGCCAGGTAGAGGCGGCGGATGCTCCTCCATTGCTCGACGAGGCGCTCGTGGCGCCTCCGCGCCGCATCTTCCAACTTCCGGTCGTGGTTCCTCGGCCGGTTGGGCATGATGGGCCCGGAGGCGAAGGATTCGTCGCTCCTGTCTTCTGGTTCGGCCCCCGGCATGGCCGCATCGCGGAGCGTCGGCCTCTTCTGCAGCAGGAACTCTTCAAGCGTCAATGCAAGGTTGTGCAGGAGGTGCCACCGGTCGTTCACCTGCACCGTGGCAGGCGCGCCCGTGGCCAGGGCTTCGCGGTAGACGTTCGAGCGGTCGCGCGTGGCGATCTCTACCTCGGGGTGTCTCTTGAGCCAGGCGACGAGGCTCTCTTGCGAGCGTTCCGGCAGCAGGTCCACGACCCTGCGCCGTTCGAGGTCCACGAGTATGGTCCCGTAGGTATGCCCCTTCCTGAAGGCGAAGTCGTCGACGCCGAGCACCCTGACCTTCCCTTCGTCTCGTGGGGCGGCGTGTTCGGCCCGAGAGAGGAGGGCGTCGCGGCCGACGAGAAGCCCCGGTTCGGCGGCGAGCCTCGTCCCGGCCCTGCCGCCCAGCCCCAGCACGATCGCAAGCAGCGCCTCTTCGAGCCGGCCCGTCTTGCGGGCGCGGGCGGCGACGTCCGGGAGCCGCCCGCAGAAGATCCTGCGCTCGCAGTTGGCATCGTCGCAGAAGAACTTGCGGGCCCGGACCTCCAGCACCACCGTGACCCCCCTCCACGGCAGGTCGGCTACGGTGCGCGAGTACCCGCTGTGGACGCGGGACGATGACCGTCCGCAGCACGGACACTCGGCACGAAGGTCCTTCGCACGGACACGGATGGCCACCCGGCCCGAAGCCACGCGGAGGTGCCCCAACTCGAAGCCTTCGGGTACGAGGCGGTGCTCTCTCGCCCTCCTGTCCATCGACGCCCACCTTCCACTAGACTGCAGGACGCAGGATGAGCGATCCGGACGGGACGTGCCATGGACGACTGCTACGCTTGCCGGCAGAACGGGGCCCCACCCGAAGGACTCCCGCCGCGCGAGCTCGTCTTCGACGACGGCAACTGGCGGGTGGTGCACGCCTTCGGCTCGGCCATCCCGGGCTGGCTGGTGGTCGTCTGCCGCAGGCACCTCACGTCCATGTCCCAGCTCAACCCCCAAGAAGCGGTCGCCCTCGGCCCGTTGCTCGCCGCCCTCTCCACGGCTCTCGAGACCGTTTTCCCCGCCCGCAAGGCCTACGTGGCGTTCCTCGCCGAGGCCGAGGGCTTCGAGCACCTGCACATCCACGTGGTACCCAGGGAAGACGGGATGCCGCCGGAGCGGCGCGGCAAGCGCGTCTTCGACTGGCTCGACATGCCCGAGGAGGAAGCGGTCACCGACGAGGAGGCGGATCGCATCGCGCTGGAACTACGGCCGCTCGTCGACAACCGCATGTCCCGCTAGCTCACCAAAAGCACGCCAGAGCCGATGCGTGGGACGCATAGCGGGACCTAAACCGGCGGCGGCGGGGCGTGGGTCCGGCCGTGGACGGTCGGCGGGCTTCGGGCTTCGGCGTCGGCCGGCGGTAATCGGCCTTCGACTATCAGCGCCCCACGTGAAACGCCCGCAGGTCCCATCGACGGCGATGCCGTCAACGGGGGAAAACCGGCCCGCGTCCCGACGCCGGGGCGCCGAACACCGCTCCCCGTTTTGACGCGGCCTCTCGGAGCGTTTATCGTTTCCGCGCGGCCGACGGGCGGCCCACTGGCGACCACCGGTCCGGGGGTACGGCGTTGCAAAACAGGTTGCGGCTTCGCTGCCCCAGAAGTTTTTTCGCGGTCTTCGCCGTTGCGTCGTTCGCGGCCGTTGCCGCGGGTTGTCTTGTCGTCTCCCTCGAGGGCGCTTCCGCCGGGGTATGGCTGCCCAACCTCGCCGCGTGGGGCGCTGGCGCGGTCGTGGCGCTGGCCGTTTTTGGTTCCCCTCCGCTCCCGTTGGCGCGCGTCGTGGTCTTCGCCACGCCCGTCGGGTTGCTGGCCAGCGTTGCCGGTCCGGCCCAGGCGGGCGTGCATCGCTGGATCGGCCTCGGGCCCGTCCAGGCGAACGCCGCCGCGCTGCTGCTGCCGGCCTTCGTCGTGGCGCTGGCCGCCC
>CAXTDD010000428.1:0-3418 GCA_964242955.1 uncultured Rubrobacteraceae bacterium
GCTACGAGCGGCATGACAGGCCCATATTCACGCAGCAGGTCAAGAAGCTGTGCTCCGACTGCGAGATACTCTACTCCAACGCCGACCAGGACGCCTCCAAGCAGCAGCAGCAGGCCGAGGCCGCGCTGACCAACGGGGCCGAGGTCATGGTGCTCGACCCGGTGGACGCCGAGTCTGCCTCCGTCATCGCCCAGCGGGCCAAGCAGCAGGACGTGCCCGTGCTCAGCTACGACCGCCTCGTCCAGAACGCCGACCTCGACGCCTACGTGTCCTTCGACAACGAGCGCGTCGGCAAGCTGCAGGGGCAGTGGATGGTGGACAACGCCCCCGACGGCGGCACCATCGTCATGGTCAACGGCGCCCCCACCGACCCCAACGCCGGCCTGTTCAAGCAGGGCGCGCACAGCGTCATCGACTCTAGCGGCCTCGAGGTCGGCAAGGAGTACGACACCCCCGACTGGAGCCCCGACCGCGCCCAGCAGCAGATGGAGCAGGCGATCACGGCCCTCGGGCAGGACAATATAGACGGCGTCTACGCGGCCAACGACGGGACCGCCGGCGGCGCCATCGCCGCGATGAAGTCGGCCGGGATGGACCCGATACCGCCGACCACCGGCCAGGACGCCGAGCTCACCGCGGTCCAGGGAGTCCTCGACGGCACCCAGGGCATGACGGTCTACAAGGCCATCAAGGACGAAGCCACCGCGGCCGCCGAGATGGCCGTCGGCCTGCTCCAGGACGGCAAGCTTCCTTCCGACCTCCAGGTCGAGCAGGTCGACAACGGCCAGGAGCAGGTGCCTTCGGTGCTGCTCGAGCCGGTCGTGGTCACCGAGAAGAACGTCCAGGACACCATACTCGCCGACAAGTTCTACTCCGTGGACGAGATCTGCACGCAGGACTACCAGGACGCCTGCCAGCAAGCCGGGATCTCGCAGTAGCACGATCCCGCAGAGACGAAGGAGCCAGATGACCGAAGAGACACCCGGACAGGCCGCGGCGACCCCGCTGCTGGCCTTGAAGGGGGTGAGCAAGAGTTTCGGCGTGGTCCAGGCTTTGGACCGCGTCGACTTCGAGGTTCACGCAGGAGAGGTGGTCGGCCTCGTTGGCGACAACGGGGCCGGTAAGTCCACCCTGATCAAATCCATCGCCGGCAGCCACGGGATCGACTCGGGGGACTTCTTCTTCGAGGGGGAGCAAGTCGAGGTGTCGAGCCCCCAGGACGCCACCGCGCTCGGCATAGCGACCGTCTACCAGGACCTGGCACTCTGCGACAACCTGGACGTTGTGGCGAACCTGTTTTTGGGCCAGGAGGAGTTCAACCTCGGGGCGGCCCGGTGGCTGGAAGAGCCGGCGATGGAGCGGCGGTCGCTGGAGCTGCTGGACTCGCTTTCGGTGACCACCATACGGGCCGTCAGGACGCCGGTCGAGTCCCTCTCGGGGGGCCAGCGGCAGTCCGTCGCCATCGCGCGGTCGTTGTTGGGCGAGCCCAAGGTCGTGCTCCTGGACGAGCCGACCGCGGCTTTGGGCGTCGCCCAGACGCAGCAGGTGCTCGCCCTGATCCGGCGCCTGAAGGAGCGCGGGCTCGGGGTGGTGGTCATCAGCCACAACCTGGCCGACGTCTTCGAGGTCACCGACCGCATCGTGGTGCTCAGGCTGGGACGCCGGGTGAGGGACTTCGACGTGAGAGGAGCCCGCCGCCAGGACGTGGTCGCCGCCATCACGGGCGCCGAGTTCGGGGGCTCGGAGGGGAACGGAGACTTGCAGGAGCAGACACGATGAGCGCGACGAAGAAGGACGAGCGGCCGGTGGGCGAGACCTCCGGAGCAGGTGCGGCCTCCCCGGGGCTATTGGGCCGTGTGGGGCGTATGGAGCTGGGACCGCTCCCGGTGCTCATCGGGCTCGCCGCGATCTGGGCCGTCTTTACGGTAGCCAACCCCCGCTTTCTCTCGGCGATAAACCTTACGAACATGATGCTCCAGATCGCCGCCGTCGGCACCATCTCCGTCGGCATCGTGCTGGTGCTGCTGCTCGGCGAGATAGACCTCTCCGTGGGCTCCGTGAG
This sequence comes from uncultured Rubrobacteraceae bacterium, assembly GCA_964242955.1. Classification (GTDB taxonomy): domain Bacteria; phylum Actinomycetota; class Rubrobacteria; order Rubrobacterales; family Rubrobacteraceae; genus Rubrobacter_D. The sequence continues at coordinate 2,063 of CAXTDD010000428.1, forward strand.
CGGGCTGACCGCCGCGATCATGGCGGTCTTGAGCGTGAAGAGCGGGATGCCGGCGATCGCGGCCATAGCCCTGGCGATTCTGGTGGGCACCGTCATCGGCGCGTTTAACGGCTTCATGGTGACACGCTTCAGGGTGCACTCGCTCGTGGTTACCCTGGCGGGGCTGTTGGGCTTCCAGGGCGCCCAACTCTACGTCCTCGGGGACACCGGTACCCTCAACCTGCAAGACCCCGGCATCACCGGCCTCGCGGGGACGTTCTTCTCCCCGATCATCGGCTGGGCGGTCGCCGCGGTCATCGCTGTCGTGTACGCGGCGTACGCCTTCTCTTCCAGGAAGCGGGCCACGGACGCCGGGTTGAGCCGCCCGCTCGCGCCCGTGGTGGCGCGCGTGGTGGCGGTCGCCGTAGCCCTCGTGGCGACGGTCGCGGTGTTGAACGCCGATAGGGGACTGCCGCTGGCCCTGGTCATCTTCCTGGGCTTCGTCGTGCTGTTCCAACTCGTCACCACCAAGACCCGTTTTGGGCGCTACCTGTACGCCATCGGTGGGAACAAGGAGGCCGCGCGGCGGGCCGGCATAAAGGTGGAGAGGATCCGGATCTACGCCTTCACCCTCTGCTCGACCCTGGCGGCGGCCGGGGGCGTGCTGGCGGCCTCCCGCCTGCTGGCCGTAAACCAGGCCTCCGGCAGCGGCGACATCCTGCTCAACGCCATCGCCGCACCCGTGATCGCCGGCACCAGCCTCATGGGCGGCCGGGGATCTGTGTGGTCCGCGCTGCTGGGCGCGTTGGTGATCGGCTCGATCTCCAACGGCATGGACCTTTTGGCCTTCGACTCCTCGATAAAGTTCATGGTCACCGGCGCCGTTCTGCTAGTGGCCGCCACCATAGACGCCGTGGCGAGCCGGAGACGGCGCACAGGGTAGGACCCCGGACCGGTCCGTTAGGGGTAAGGGCGGGCCCAAGGATCATGGCCGTCGCTCCTCCCGCACGAAGACGGCCCGCGCCAGCGCCTCCCCGAGCGCGTGCAGCCCCCCTTCCTCGTCCCTCACGGTGACGACGCCGTCGAGCTCGCGCGCCTCCACGACCTCTAGCACACGCCCCGGGACGAGGCCCCGCTCCTCCAGGTGATCCAGCACGGGCGGGTCGTCGTCGTCCACCTTCACCACCCGGACCCACCCCCCGGCCTCGTGGAGGGGAAGGGAGTCGTCCGCGGCCAGCGTGCCGTCGGCGGCCGGTATCGGGTCCCCGTGCGGGTCGCGCCCGGGGTGGCCCAGAAGCTCCGCCAGCCGCTCGGTGAAGGCGTCTGAGACGGCGTGCTCTAACCGCTCTGCCTCCTCGTGGACCTCCTGCATGGGGT
>CAXTDD010000429.1:0-3418 GCA_964242955.1 uncultured Rubrobacteraceae bacterium
GAAGCTGCCGGCGAAGACGATGGTGGCTCCGAACTCGCCCAGGGCCCGCGCCCAGGCTGTGAGTGCCCCGGCCACGAGCGCCGGGAACGCCAGCGGCACGGTGACGCGGAGAAAGGCGGTGGCCCGTCCCGCCCCGTCCACCAGGGCCGCCTCCTCCACCGCCCGGTCCACCGCGCCGAAGCCCGACGCCGCCTGCCGGACGTAGAACGGCGCGGCCACGAAGACCTGCGACATGACGACGGCTATCGTGGTGAACGTGAGCGTCACGCCGAAGACGTTCAGGTACTGCCCCAAGAGTCCCAGCCGCCCGAAGGTGAGCAAGAGCGCGATACCGGCGGCGCTCGGCGGAAGGACCACGGGGACGTCCACCAGGGTGTTGACCACGCGCACGCCGGGGAAGTTGCCCCGGGCCAGCACGTAGGCCGCCGGCGTCCCGACGACGACCAGGATCGCCATCGTCGCCGCCGTCGTCCTGACGCTTAGGAGAAGGGCGTCGAGCGCCACCGGGGAGGCCATCGCCCGCCACGCGTTCTCGCTGACGGTCCAGACGATGAGGCTGAGGATCGGGAGGCTCACGAAGCCCGCGAGCAACGCCAGCGCCGCGACCGCGAGCCCCGATGCGAACGCGTCGCCCCGCCCGGAGGACGGGGGGGACCGGCGGTCTTTGCCCCGTCGCATCAAGCGGCGGGCTCGAAGCCCCACTTCTCCAGCACGCGCTGGCCCTCCTCGCTCGTGACGAGGTCGACCCACTCCCGCGCCAGCCCGGGCTTCTGCGCGTCCTGCAGCGCGGCGACCGGGTAGGTGGCGATGATGTTCAGGTCCGGCGGGATGGTGACGACCTCCACCCTGTCGCGGATGTCCGGCGTGTAGTCGCTGGCGTAGCCAAACGTCGCGTCGGCGTCGCCCACGACCACCCGGTTCACGGAAGCCCGCACGTCGGACTCGCGGGAGACGACGTTGTCGAGTACGTCCTGCCTGAAGCCGCCCCCGTACTCGTCGTTGGCGTTGCCCAGGATCTCCAGGGCGTAGTCCGCCGCCGGGACCCCTTCCTCGGCCAGCACCAGCCTGACATCAGGGTTCGCGACATCCCGGAAGTCCCGGATGTTCGCCGGGTTGTCCGCGGGCACCATGACGACCTCGCGGTTCCTGACGAAGATGTCAGGCTCTCCTTGGACGAGCCCGTCGTCGACGGCGGTGTCCATCTCTTCCTCGGAGGCGGAGGCGAAGACATCGGCGGGGGCGCCCTGCTGGATCTGGGTGAGCAAGGTCGAGCTAGACTCGAAGCTCTGCTTGACCGTCACGCCCTGGTTCTGCTCCTCGAAGGTCGTCGCCAGCTCCCCGAAGGCGTCCGTGAGCGAGGACGCGGCGAGCACCGTGAGGGTGCCACCTTGCTGTCCTTGTCCACCGCCGTCTCCGGCGCCACCCCCGCTGCTCCCGCCGCAGGCCACCGGGCCGAACAGCATCGAGAGGACGCACACGAGTGCCGCTGACCTTGACCGGATCGAACCCACCACCAACCACCCCGTCTCAAAACGTTGCACGACGCCCCGAAGGTTCGGGGATGCGCTCCTCCATACTAGGGAACGGCGCCACCCCGGTCTTTGTGCAACGTGCACAGACTTTCGAACCGCCCGTAAGGACCCGTCCCTTTGCATCCATGCATGAAGTCTTGCTCTTGACGCGGGAACCGCGCACGGAACCCGTGCGTGGCGGGCGGTATGATGGACACGCTGCTTTACATCGAAGAGAGGAGCGCCCCGTGGGCGAGAAGACCGAAGAACGGCAGGGTCTCAGGGCCGAGGTAGAGCGGCTCGTCGCCTCGGACAGGCCGGACGAAGAAGTCCTGAACGAGGCGGTGCGGCTGGTGCACGACGCCCACCCTTCCTGGGACTGGAGCGGCATCTACGTGATGCGCGACGGCGTGCTGGAGCTCGGGCCGAAGACCGCGCCCGCGGACCACTCGCGCATCGAGGTCGGGGAGGGAGTCTGCGGGACGGCGGTCTCCGAGGACAGGAACCAGATCGTCGAGGACGTGCGCGAGGTCGAGAACTACCTGGCCTGCTCCATCCACACCCGCTCGGAGATAGTAGTCCTGATCCGGCACGAAGGGAAGGTCGTCGGCCAGTTCGACATAGACTCCGACACGGTCGGCGCCTTCACGGCCGAAGACGAAGCTGTTCTAGAGGAGATGGCCGAGGTGGTCGCCCCCCGCGTCGCCAACCTGGCAAGGTAGCAGCTAGCCGGCTCTATGGCCTTCGACGCGTAGACCGCCGCTCCTCTATCGTGACGGGCCGGCGTCCGATGTACCGGCCGCCGATCTCGATTGCAAACCGTTTGCAGAAGCGTCCCCCTGTCGTTTGGGCGGGATGTATTGGCACGCTTTCCGGCATGGTTTACAGTGATGCGGGCCGCGATGGAGGCGGCCTGGTCGTGGGGAAAGCGGAAGAGGAGGTAGCATAGAAGTCTAGTACCTGTGTTCCCTGCGGACCGCGTCATGCACGCGTCGCGCGGGGTTCGACACGTGCCCGGAGAGCCTGACCCGTTCCAAAAAGTCGCGGACGACCATCGAGAAGCTGACGGCTGAGAGCTGATGGCTGGCCGCTCCGTAGAGAGGAGATGCGTGGATACCTCCAAGATGTTCGAGTTCCCGGTCAAGGAGTACTTCAAGCAGCCGAGGTCGCTGCTGGGGGCTGGGGCCTACGAGACGGCGGGGCCGGAGGCGGCGGCGATGGGGCTCAAGCACGTCCTGTTCGTGACGACGGGCTTGAGGGGCACCGGCATCATCGACGAGTGCAAGACCAACTTCGAGAACGCCGGGGTCTCGGTCTCCGTCTACGACAAGGTCGAGACCAACCCGAAAGACTACAACGTCATGGACGCCTACAAGGCGTACACGGACGCCGAGTGCGACGGCTTCATCTCCATCGGCGGCGGCAGCCCGCACGACACGGCCAAGGGCGCCAGGATCGTCGCGGCCCACGACGGCCGCAACACCAACGAGTTCCAGGGCCTGAACGCCTCGGAGAAGCTGGAGAACCCGGCGCACATCGCGATCAACACGACCGTCGGCACGGGCTCTGAGACCACGCCGGCCTACGTCATCACGGACACGACGAGCGAGAAGGCGCCGCACAAGTGGGTCGGCTTCGACCGGGCCTCGACGACGACGCTCGCCATAAACGACCCCGTGCTGTGCATGACGCAGCCGCCCGAATACGTGGCCTACACGGGCTTCGACACCCTGGCGCACGCCTCAGAGTGCTACGTCGGCCGCGTCCAGCATCTCTCGACGACGCCGCAGGCCTTGAGCGCCGTCAGGATGGTCACCGAGAACATCCGCGAGGCCACCTACAACCCGAAGAACTTCAAGGCGATGGAGGGGATGGTCTGGGCGCAGTACCTGGCGGCCCAGGCGTTC
>CAXTDD010000430.1:0-3415 GCA_964242955.1 uncultured Rubrobacteraceae bacterium
GGTAGGGGTCGTGGGACGGGGGGGTTTCGGGGGTCGTCGCCGCGACCGGGGTCGTGAGGCGGAGGTAGGCGAGGGTCCAGTACGCCTGGTGGAAGGCGCCGGCCAGGCAGGTCACGAGGACGAAGGGGATGCTGACGAGCAGGCCGGCGATGATGCCCACGACGACGGCGACCGCGCCGAGCTCCGCCGAGACCAGCGCCGTCACCACCGCGGAGAGCAGCAGGCCTGCGACCAGGGTGGCGACGAACATCGCCAGGCCGAAAGCTACAGCCAACCCTATCTGGATCAGGATCAGCACCAGGCTCCTGCCGACGTTCCGGCGCAGCAGCCGCCAGGCCCTCTCGATGGAGGCGAAGATCCTCTCGTCGGCCACCACCGCCTCCCGCACCGCGTACTGGTTGAGCAGGGTGAAGAAGATCGCGACGACGATAAAGAGCGGTAGGAAAAGGAGGACCACGAGGGCGACGACCAGCACCCGTACCGCCACCGACTCCGTGACGAAAAAGATGCCCACCCCGAACAGGGCGGCCACCGCGTAGACGACCAGCGAGACGACGAGCGAGATCACCAGGAGGACCAACGCCAGCCCGAGGACGCGCCAGAACCGGGCGAGCCCCGCCCGCCACGCGAGCCCGAACCGACGCTCCTCGCCCCCGTCTATGGCCGCGACGCTCTCGTTAAGCGCCGCGCGCGCGAGCACGACGAAGAAGATCCAGACCAGCACCAGCGCGAGCACGGCCAGCGAGATGCCCACGATCAGGGGCACGGGGTTGTTCGCTATGGTCTCGCCGAGGTTGGCGACCCAGTCGGGTGGTTGCCCGGCCGTCACGTCCGCGGCGTTGGGGGTCAGGTCGCCGAAGCTCGACGGGGTGACGATGGAGTTTATGGCGCCGCTGAGGAAGAAGCCGAAGAACCAGAGAAACTTGTTGCGCCAGGAGATCACGAACGCGTCCCTGACGATGTCCCCGTAGTTCATCGCCGGAGCACCCAGGTGTCTTTCATCTTGCCCCCACTGGATATGTTGACGACGTGCTTACCAGGGGCGGCCACCCGGCTCAAGGAACCCGGCACCGCCTCGACGACGTCAGGGTCGTCCGGGTCCGGCGCGAGCACGAGCACCCGGTAGTCCGCGTAGGAGTCTCTCAGGAGGAAATCGTCGCCGGCTTCGCCCGTCTCGCAGAGGACGTGGGTGGAGAAGTCTATGGTCTCCTGGGCGACGTACTCGACGGGGTTCTCTTCGACCATCCGGCGGAACTTCTCGACGGATTCCTCCGTCTCCTCGGGCCCGATCATGACCTCCTTGCCCCCGTAGCCGCCCCGGCTCTTGACGACGAGCTCGGCAAAATGGTCCATGACGTACCGCCGGTCCTCTTCGACGGCGAGCGACCAGGTACGCGCGTTCTCGATGAGCGGCTCCTCCCCCAGGTAACGACGCACCATCTCGGGCACGAAGACCCCGACGCCCTTGTCGTCTATGACCTCGGAGTTGGGCGCGAACAGGACGTGGACGTTGCCGCTCAGGTGGCACTCGAGGAGCCCGGGCACCTCGGCGTAGAGCGTGTCCTCGTCCACGCGCTCGTAGACGACGTCTATGCGGCGTCCCGTCGGCCGGTGGACCAGATAGCCGCAGTCAATCTCCAGTTCGTTCGTCGCGGCCAGGATCGCCTCCATCTCGTGGGGGTAGATGTGGTGGTCGAGGTAGAACTGATCCTCCGGACCGCTGGAGACGACGGCCAGCGTCGCTTCCGGTCCTTTCGGGGAGGCTGCCCGCAAAGAACCTCCGAGGCGCGCGAGCCAGCCGTCGAGGGGGTAGACGGGGAGGTTCGCGTAGGTTTTGGGGAAGAAGATCTCCTCTCCCATCCTGCGCCTGCGGGTCATGGCGGCGAGGCCTACGGGCATCTTGGCGTTCTCCTCGATGACGAGGTACTCCCAGCCGCCGGTCTGTCCGGCCCTGCGGCCCTCGACGGCGACGACGTCGAAGGCGATCTGGCGCACCGGCACCGGCCCGAAGCGGTTGGGAGTGCCCGTGTCGTAGAGGATGCTGCTCTCGAGGATCTCGGCGGGTACGATCTCGTCTTTACCCATCTCCAGGCGGCGGAGGAACTCGTTTATGGCGCGCAGGCGCTGTTCGAGGCCGCTTTGGAGGCGGGCCCAGTCGGAGGCGGGGACGATGCGCGGGATCCAATCCGTCGGGTGCGTCTTGTCCCCGCTCATCACCCCGAAGGCGTGCTGCTCCTCGAGCAGGGCCGCGTGGGCCCGTTCCTTTTTCTCCTCCCACCGCGCCGGCCCCGACCCCTTCAACTCGTCGAGGACGCCCTCGTAGACCGGGCGCGGGGCGCCGTCGGGTCCGAAAACCTCGTTGGTGCCGGGAAGTGTGTTCTCGAACCTCACAAGACGAGGATTATACTAGTACGCTGACCGGGTACGCTTTATCAGACTCAACGAAACGCGTTCGACGGGAGCGATTGTGAGCGAAGACAGAGACACCAGGAGACCGAGCGAAGACCTCGGGGGACCGGGCGAGGAGATGGGGGCCGGCCGCGAGCAGCAGGTGATGCTCCTGTTCGGCAGGATCTGCTGCATCGTCGGTATCCTCTTCGGCATCGGCGGCATCGTGGCCGCCCTGCTCGGCGGGACCGCCAACGTCTCCATCGGAGCCCTCGGCGCGGCTCTGGGCATCCTGGGCTACTTCCTCGGCTCCCGCAGGCTCGGCACCGTCACCGTGCTCCTCTGCGTCGCCGCCCTCTTCTTCGGCCTCGCCGCGAGCCAGGGCCTCATCCCCGGCATAGACGCCTCGGACCGCACCCTCCCCGCCAACGAGCCTGCCGCCGAATAGCGCCGGCTCCCGCCAGCGCGCACGCCACCCTACGGGCGGCTTTCAGCCCGCTACGCCCTAAGGGCTCCGCTTGTCAGCACGCCTCGGGCCCGGCGGCCCTCGCTCTCAGCACGCTTCGGCCTGCTTCGCAGCCCTCGCTTTCAGCCTTCGGCCGTTGGGGACCGGCCGCGCCAGAGGAACCGCTTTCGTCGACACCTTTCCGGGCGACGATGGGTTTGCGCCCCCGGCAACGCCGCCCACCAAAAAGCTGACAGCGACCGTAGGGAGCGTGCTGAAAGCGTAAGCCGAAGGCTGGAGCGTGCTGAAAGCGGAGCCCGCAAGGGCGTAGCGTGCGCGACGACCGAAGGGAGGAGCCTGCGGCGCCTTGCTATACTGGCGGTAGGATGGAGAGGCTCAGGCTCACACCGCCGGGTGAGACCGGGGCGCGGGGAGGCCGCGCCCGGCTGTACGTGCGCTGGATGCCGCACATAGGGGCCGAGGCCGTCGCCCTCTACGAGCTGCTCCGCGTCTTGCCGGACGTCGGCCACGACGACGTCGAGGTCGAAGAGTTGGCCGAGTTGCTCCGTTCTACGCCTGAGG
>CAXTDD010000431.1:0-3412 GCA_964242955.1 uncultured Rubrobacteraceae bacterium
AGGACCTCGTCCAACGCCTGACGGACACGGGCCTGAACTTCGAGAAGGAGTCGGGCCGCCCCGCGGAAGGACCGCTGGCCGGCAAACGCGTCGTCATAACCGGGACCCTGGAGAAGCCCCGCAGCGTCTACGTCGAACAGCTAGAAGCCGCGGGCGGCACCTTCACCTCCTCCGTCAGCAAGAACACCGACTACGTGCTCGCCGGCGAAGAGGCCGGCTCGAAGCTGGAACGGGCCAAAGAGCTCGGCGTCCCCGTCCTCGACGAGGCCGGCTTCGACGAGTTGGTCTCCTAGAAGGTCGGGGCGCGGGCGGGTTTTCTTGCGATTGGCCGCGACCAGCCCGGTGTGCTGTAGGGTGGCGGGTATCCTGGCGTCGTCGAGCGCGCGAGGAGCAGAGATTTAGAGGAGGTTTTTGTGAACGCGGATGAGTTTGTAGCCGGGGTTCGTACCGTCGCCGGGCTTGAGGACGGAGGCCAGGCCCGGGAGGCCATACGGGCCACCCTGTCCACGCTCAGGGAGAGGTTGGCCGGCAACGAGCCGAACAACCTCGCCGACCAGTTGCCGTCGGAGGTGGCCGAACCGTTGCGGGGCGAGGGCGGACAGGACAACTTCTCCCTCGACGAGTTCTACGACAGGGTCGCCGAGAAGGAGGGCGTTGGCCGCGAAGAAGCCATGCGCCACGCCCAGGCGGTGGGGGCCGTGCTCCAGCAGGCCGTGACCGCCGGAGAGATGAACGACGTCCGCTGGCAGCTCAAGGACGAATATGCGGAACTCTTCGGCTCCGGGGCCGATTCTTAGGAGTAGATCCCAACCAGGTAGCGGCGCTGCAACGGCGGCCTGGCGGGTTGCCGGGGAGACTTGGACCTGGCCCCCACGAGGTGCATCAGGAGCTCGTTCCGGAGTCGCCTACGGGACCCGGGTGCGCGGGGTCTTCGAGGGGTTGGTGGACCCGCTGGGGTCGGCGCAGGAGGCGTTGCCCGGACGTCGGGGCCATCTTCTCCCATCCCTCCGGGCTTTCGGCGCCGCTCTGCTCCTCGCCATCCCTGGGGGCCGACCAAACGCGCGAAGATCTTCAAACCGCGACGGGAGCTCCAAAAAGCGTCCTCGGTAACACGGACGTCTGATCGTGGAACCTCGGTGGTGGTCAGCTCTCAGCATTCAGCGATGAGCTTTCAGCCGGGGTAGCAGAAGATGCCCCGGGCCCTTGAGGGGGACGCCCTGGTAACCTTACGCTCTCGGAGAGTGCGGAGGACTATGCGGACCGGAAGAGAGCGTCAGGAGAAGGTGGGGCAGGCCCCGCCCTCGTGCTGCGCGCCAACCAGGACGGGCGGAGACGGAAGTGCTGGACGAGTTCCGGGGTTGGAGACTCGGGCGGGGGCATCGCGGCTTGCCGACGAGATGATCCGGCTGCCGGGCGGTGAGTTCTCGATGGGGACGAACGACGGCAAAGGCTTTCCCGCCGACGGCGAGGGGCCCGTCCGCAAGGTCAGGCTCTCTCCGTTCGCGATCTCCGCCCACGCGACCACCAACGCCGAGTTCGCCCACTTCGTTGAAGAAACCGGCTACAGGACGGAGGCCGAGGAGTTCGGCTGGTCCTTCGTCTTCTACGGGTTCCTACCATCCGGCGCAAAGATTAAGGGCATGATCGGGGACGCACCCTGGTGGAAAGGGGTCGAGGGCGCCTTCTGGCGGGAACCGGAGGGGCCGGGATCGAACGTAGAGGGCCGACCGGACCATCCCGTCGTCCACGTCTCCCACAACGACGCTTTAGCCTACTGCGCGTGGGCCGGCGTGCGGCTCCCGACGGAGGCGGAATGGGAGCACGCCGCCAGGGGCGGTCTGAAGGGCCGGCGCTTCCCCTGGGGCAACACCCTCACCCCGAACCAGGAGCACCGCTGCAACATCTGGCAGGGCGACTTCCCGACGCGTAACACCGCCGAAGACGGCCACAGGGGAACGTGCCCGGTCGACGCCTTCCAGCCCAACGGCTTCGGGCTCCACAACGTCGCCGGCAACGTGTGGGAGTGGTGCTCCGACTGGTTCAGCGCCACAGCCCACAGGGGCGGGGGCAAGGGCGTTCGCGAGAACCCGGCGGGGCCAACGACCGGGTCGGCCAGGGTCATCCGGGGCGGCTCGTACCTGTGCCACAAGTCCTACTGCAACCGCTACAGGGTGGCGGCGAGGTCTTCGAACACGCCGGATTCCTCCACGGGCAACACCGGTTTCCGCTGCGCGGCGGACGGGTAAGGTCGCGGGCGCCGTTCGCGAAAGGCTCCCACCCGGGTTGGTTCACGCGCCTGATGCCGAGGTCGAGACGGGCAGTATGGTCTCTTCGGGTTTCAGGCCGACCAATCTTGCGCTGGCCTCCCAGAGTTCCGCCGCTTTCTCCCGGTCGTAAGATTCGTCCGAGGAGCGCTGCGCTTCGTGGCCGACGAAATACCTGCCCGTTACTCCTTCGAGTCGGGGCTCCAAAACCAGTCGGGCCAGAACCTTGCCGGAAGCGCCGGTGGAGTTGACGTTCGGGACGAGCAGTCGCAGCGCGGGGAAGAGGTACTTCCACGCGAAACGCTGCGCCGCGCCGTAGTCGCGGGCCAGACCCGAGCCCGGCATGAGGCCGGGATCTAGGAGGTTCACCGTCACGGGCGCCTCGTGGTCGCCGGGGCCCGAGGTCTCGAGCCTGCGGCAGAGCTCGTAGGCGGTGAGCACGTTGGCGAGCTTGGAGGCGGTGTAGCGGCGCCGGCCCGTCGTGCTGGGACTCTCGCCGGGGGTCGCCGGGTACCTCTCGGGCCACGCTAGCATCTCCGGCTCTCGCCAGCGCGGTCCCGGTGGCATGCCGGTACGCTGGTCGGGATCGTGGGTGCCGCTGGAAACGAGAACGATCCGCGCCGGCGCCTCAAGATCCCCGAGCAAGAGGTTCACGAGCAGGAAGTGGCCGAGATGGTTGACCCCGAATGTCTCCTCGAAACCGTCTTCGGTGTAGGTCGTGCCCGTGACCACCTGGATGCCCGCGTTGCAAACGAGCGCCCGCAGGGGCGGCATTTCACCGGCCGAGATTCGGGTCCCCAGCTCCCGGGCGAAAGCCCGGACCGAGGCCAGGGAGGCCAGATCCAGCACCACAGCCTCTACCCGCCCATCGCCGAACTCCCCGTTCAACCCGCGCGCGGCCCTCTCGCCTTTCTCGAGATCCCGGCAAGCAAGGACTACCCGCCATCCCCGATCGGAGGCGGTCATCTCCCTCGCGCACTCGAAACCGAGCCCCGCGTTGCCGCCCGTAACGACGACCGTCTTCTCACCCCTCATCGCAGCCATCTTCCTCCTTCTCTAACCATCTATTCGCCCTAGTTGACAACGTCAACTGTAGCATCTCAAGTTGACAACGTCAATTTCGTGTAGGATATGTGTATGGTTATGGC
>CAXTDD010000432.1:0-3411 GCA_964242955.1 uncultured Rubrobacteraceae bacterium
GCAACTTCGGGTACACCAACTGGACGTTCTGGCCGCCCAAGTCCACCGTGTACATCCAGGAGGAGATGCAAAAGGTCCTCACCGGCGAGATCTCGGCCGCCCAGTACTGCGAGGGGCTCGCCGGGGTCTTTAGCGAAGAACGCGAGGAGGGACTAGTGCCCAAGATCATCCAGCCCGGTAGCGCCTGATGGAGGTAAACGAGCAGACGCTGCGCAGCGCCACAAGGCCCGGCGGGAAGAAAGATCCGGGCCGGGCCCTGAGGCGGAAGCGGCTCATGTCCGCCTGGCTCTTTATGCTGCCCCTGATCGTCGTGAACGTGCTCGTTATCCTGGGGCCTTCGGTGGCTACGGTCTACTACTCGTTCACGGAGTGGTCCGGGATCGGGCCGGCCGAGTGGGTGGGCTTGCAGAACTACACGGACGCGCTCTCGGACGGGGATTTCTGGTCCGCCCTCGGCCACAACCTCCTCTGGACGATCCTCTTCCTGACGGTGCCCATCGGTATGGGGCTCGGCGGGGCCTTCATGCTCTCCCAGATCACGCGCTTTCAGATGATCTTCCGCGTACTGTTCTTTATCCCCTACGTGATGGCGAGCGTCGTGAACGCCGCCCTCTGGCAGAACATCCTCGACCCCGACCGTGGCGTCGGCTCCGCGCTGGCCACCCTCGGCATACCGTGGCTGGAGGGCGTCTCGTTCTTCGGCAGCGAGGCTCTGGCCCTGCCCGCGGTCGCGTTCGTGGACAACTGGCACTGGTGGGGTTTCGTGGTGCTGCTCTTCCTCACGGCGCTCCAGTCGGTGGACAAGGAGCTCTACGAGGCGGCCAGGATGGACGGGGCGGGCCGCTGGCAGCAGTTCATCAACGTGACGATCCCCGGTATCCGGGCGACGCTGGTCTTCGTCGTCCTCATAACGATCATCGGCTCTTTGCTGGTCTTCGACTACATCTACATCATCACGCAAGGGGGCCCTGCAGGGGCCAGCGAGGTCGTCGGAACACTGATGTACAAGGAGGCGTTCGGGCGGTTCGAGGCCGGGTACGCGGCGGCGTTGGGCCTCGGTATGAGCTTCATTAGCGGGCTCATCGTCCTGGTCTTTATCTACCTGCGAAGGAGGGGGTGGGAGATATGACCTCCGTCACCCAGGGACGCCGTTCCAAGCGAGAGCCCTCGAAGGCGCCGTACTACGTGGTGCTGATCCTGCTGGCGCTCTTCGCCGTAGGTCCCTTGGTCGTGCTGCTGTTCAACTCGCTCAAGACTAACGCCGAGATCGGGCGCAACCCGCTCGGCCCGCCGCTCTCGCCGGTCTTCGAGAACTTCCCGACCGCCTGGACGCAGGGCGGCTTCGCCACCACGATGGTCAACAGCGCCATCCTGACCTTCGGGACGGTCGTCGGGGTGTGCATCATCTCGGGCATGGCGGCCTACGCGATGGCCCGCCTGGAGTTGCCGGGCACGGACGCGGTACTTCTCTACCTGTTCGTGGCCAGCGCCTTACCGTTTCAGCTCTTTCTGGTGCCGCTCTTCTTTCTGTGGAGCAACCTGCAGCTAACCAACACCCTGATCGGGCTCATCATCATCTACTGGGCCATCTTCTCCCCGTTCGCGACGCTCTTGTTGCGCTCGTACCTGGTGGCGCTGCCGCGGGGCTTCGAGGACGCCGCGCGCATCGACGGGGCGACGGAGTTGCAGATCCTGCTCAGGGTCATCCTGCCCTTGAGCTGGCCCGGCTTCCTTACCATCGCGCTGGTCTCAGGGCTCGGGGCGTGGAACGAGTTCCTCTTCGCGGTGACGTTCATCCAGGACGACGAGCTCAAGCCGGTGACGACGAGCTTTCTGGCCTTCCAGAGCAACTTCAGCCGCGACTGGGGCCTGACGAGCGCGGCCGGGATCATAATCATCGTCCCCGTGGTGATCCTCTTCCTCGCCCTCCAGCGCCGCTTTATCAGCGGCCTCACCGCCGGCGGTCTCAAGGGATAGGGTGGGCCGTTGCCGCATTTCGGTGATGTACGGACGAGGTGGCGACGGGCCACGGGCGACCGCGCCGGCCGCATGCCGTACCTGGGCGGAGCGTTGGGGCCTCCTCCTGGTTGGGCGGGGTTTTGTTCGTTAGGGTTTGAGTGACACTTTCGGGCGGGCAGTTCCAACGGGAGGTACGGCGATGACGGCCGGGCGTACAGAGATGGACACTTACACGATAGACGACGAGATTCGGGTAGCCATCAAGCTCAGGGACGAGGATGGCGTGGCCCACGTCAGGGCCATCTTCCGCCGCTTGCGGGTTGCCAGCGACCTCGGTCCCCGCGGCCTCGACCCGGACGATACCCTGGAGTTGCGCGGCAACGGCCGCAACGAGAAGGAGGCGACGGTCGAGGTCTCCCTCAAGGTGGCGGACGGCCACGCCCCCGGCGACTACCTCTGCGTCGCCATCCAGGCTTACGACGCCGAAGGCAACATGGTCATGATCCAAAACCCTTCCCCCTCACGCCTCTTCCGTGTGGTGGACGAACGCAAAACGGAGGACAAAAAGACCGAGTTCCTCGGCTGGGACGATTAGCCGAAACGCAGAACTGCCCCGTTTTGCGCCGCGCCTTTTCCTGATAGAATCGCCGTGCGCGTGGTGGCCGTAGCTCAGTCAGGTAGAGCATCGGATTGTGGCTCCGAAGGTCGCGGGTTCGAGCCCCGTCGGTCACCCCCTCTTTTGCAGGTAAAACATAGGCTTCGGCTTTCCCGCTGGGGTCTCTTGACTCTAACCTGACTCTAACCCATCGCAAGAATAGCCGCTCCGGGGCGCTTATCGTTGGCTCATCGGAGCATGGACAGGCTGGTGGCGAACCGCCTGTGCCCGCCTGGTTGGGTGTTCGCGTGTCCGAAGTGGCCGCGGACGGTGCGTTGTGGCAATCTTGTATCTTCCTTCCGCCGTACACTCGGCCGGTACGGGCGCGACAGACCGATGGCATTCTCGGTCTGGCCAAGACCGCGCTGGAAGCTCGGGTCGTTGCGCCCTCGCCGTAGGTACGGAGCCCGAACGGTTGCCGGGGCCGCGGGGGAGTTGCCCGCGAGCCCGCATCGGCAAGGAAGGGCCGCGTCGAGGGAGGGAGAACGAGATGGGGATCGCGCAGACCTACGTGGGGATCGACGTCGCCAAGGGCAGCTTGGACGTCGCCGTCCGCCCGACGGGTGAGTACCCGCAAGCGTCCAACGACGAGGGCGGGGCGCGCTCCCTCGTCGAGCGTCTGGGGCAAGAGGGGCGCGTCCTCGTGGTGGTGGAAGCCACCGTGGAAGCCACCGGCGGGCTCGAGCGCGTCCTGACCGCCGCCTTGTCCGCGGCGGGGATCGCCGTCGCGGTGGTCAACCCGAGGCAGGTGAGGGACTTCGCCCGCGCCACGGGCACCCTCGCCAAGACCGCCCGCA
>CAXTDD010000433.1:0-3411 GCA_964242955.1 uncultured Rubrobacteraceae bacterium
AAGAGGCGTTCGGTCGATTGGACATCCTTGTCAACAACGCGGGTGTCACGCGGGACAACCTCATGATGCGGATGAAAGAGGACGAGTTCGACGAGGTGCTGCGGACCAACCTCAAGGGGACGTACCTGTGCACCAGGGCGGCGATGCGGCCGATGGTGCGGGCGCGGTGGGGTAGGATCGTTAACGTCTCCTCGGTGGTCGGGCTCGTGGGCAACGCGGGGCAGGCCAACTACGCGGCCTCCAAGGCCGGCATCATAGGTTTCACCAAGAGCGTGGCGCGGGAGGTGGCCCAGAGGGGCATCACCGCGAACGCCGTGGCGCCGGGTTACGTGGAGACGGAGCTGACCGGGAGCCTGCCCGAGGACATCAAGGACCAGATCCGGGCCCAGGTTCCGAACGGGCGGTTCGGGGAGCCGGAGGAGGTCGCCGAGGTGGTGGCTTTCCTCGCCGGCGAAGGCGTCGGTTACGTCACCGGGCAGACGTTGGCGGTGGACGGCGGGATGACTATGCAGTAGCGGGCCAAACGTTTACACTACGCGCTATCCTGGAAAGGGTACGTGCCGACTGATAAGGCCAGAGAGGAGAAAAGGTTTTGGAGCGCGAAGAGATTCTGTCCAAGATTCAGGAGATAACGGCCGACAGGCTGGGGGTGGACGAGGTCGACGTGACGCCCGAAGCCTCGTTCCGCGAGGACTTAGAGGCCGACTCGCTCGACCTCGTCGAGCTCATCATGGAGCTAGAGGAGCAGTTCGGGATGGAGATCCCGGACGAAGAGGTGGAGAAGATCACCACGGTCGAAGAGGCCGTGGACTACGTCGACCAGCACCGGGCGGCGTGACGGAGCCGCCGACGAACGGCAGGGGCCGCGCCCTCATCACGGGCGCCGGCGCGGTGACCCCTCTGGGCACCGGCGTCGAGAACTTCTGGGACGCCGCCCTGCACGGGAAGAGCGGCATCGGACCGATCACCCAGTTCGATCCCTCGCCGTTCCCGTCCCGCATAGCCGGTGAGTGCACGGACTTCGACCCGACGGACTTCATGACCAAGAAGCAGGCCCGCCGCATGGACCGCTTCGCCCAGCTCGGGGTCGCGGCGGGCCTGGAAGCAGCAGAATCCGCCGGCATCGGGGACGTTATTCAGAAGACCCCGGAGCGCGTGGCGATCGTGCTCGGCAGCGGCATCGGCGGCCTCTCGACCTGGGAGCGCGAGTACAGGGTCCTCGAAGAGCGCGGCCCGGGCCGGGTGAGCCCGTTCCTCATCACGATGATGGTCCCGAACATGGCCGCGGGTCAGCTCGCCATCCTGCTCGGCGCGACGGGCCCGAGCCAGTGCCCGGTCCTCGCCTGCGCCACCGGCGGCGAGGCGATAGCCGAAGGGCTGGAGCTGATCCGGAACGGAGACGCGGACGTGGTCGTGGCCGGCTCGTCGGAGGCCCCGATCACACCCTTGAGCATGTCCGGTTTCTGCGCCATCCGCGCGGTGAGCCGTCACAACGGCGACCCCGCCCACGCGAGCCGGCCCTTCGACGAGGGCCGCGACGGCTTCGTGATGAGCGAGGGCGCCGGCGCCGTGGTCCTGGAGAGCGAGGAGCACGCGGCCAGCCGCGGCGCCGAGCCGATAGCGGCGGTCTCCGGCTACGGCCGCTCGACGGACGCCTACCACGTCACCGCCCCCGACGAGCAGGGCCGCGGCGTGGAGCGGGCCATGCTGCACGCCCTCGAGGACTCCGGGCTGACAGCGGAGGACGTCGGGCACGTCAACGCCCACGCCACGGCCACCCCGACCGGCGACGGGCCCGAGACCAGGGCCATCTCGCGCGTCATGCCCCACGCCCGCGTCTCTGGCACCAAGTCCATGACGGGGCACTCCTTCGGGGCCGTGGGGACCACCGAGGGGATCATGTGCGCCTTAGCACTCAAGCAGAAGGTCCTGCCGCCCACGATCAATTTGGAGAACCTGGCGGCCGACTGCGAGAAGCTCGACTACGTCGTCGGGGAGGCGGCGCAAGCGCCGGACCTCGGGGCGGCGATCTCGAACTCGATGGGGTTCGGCGGCCACAACGTCGTGGTCGCGTTCACAAGTGTAGAATAGAGAGCGTTATGTCTATAAGGGACCTCATAGCGATCCTGCCAGAGCCGTTGAGGCAGCGGTCCCTTACCCACCCGAGCGTGGCCGACCCTTACGAATCGAACGGACGCCTCGAATTTCTCGGCGACTCGGTGTTGAACAACCGGGTCGCCGAACTCGTCTTCCACGGCTACCCCGAGCTCCTCGAAGGCGACCTCACGCGCATCCGGGCGCACCTGGTCAGAAAATCGTTCCTGGCGACCGTCGGGCGTCGGGAGGGCATCGAGGAGATCATCGAGAGCTCCATCATCAACGACTCGGTGGTCGCCGATACCGTGGAGGCCATCATCGGGGCCGCCTACCTCATAGACAGGACCCTCGTCCTCACGACCGTGGACGAGATCTTCAACCCCTCAGAAGTCGATACCGACGAGCTCCGCGACTGGAAGACCCTCCTCCAAGAGACCCTCCAGGCCGACGGCCTCCGCCCCACGTACCGCGTTGTCTCCAAACAGGGACCGGCCCACCGCCCGAGCTTTATCTCCGGCGTCTCCGTCGAAGGCCGCGAGGTCGCAACCGGCGACGGGCCGTCCATCAAAGAGAGCGAGCAATCCGCCGCCCGAGCCGCCCTGGAGATCCTGGGCATCAGGCCCGTCCCCCGCGAGCCCGTCGAGATCCACGTCGGCGCGTAGCTGCGCTACGCAGGTTTCAGGTCGTCTCCTTCGGAGGCTCCCAGGTCTTGACCTCCGGTCGTAGGGGCCGGTGACCCGCTCGCCGGCCCCTGTTTCGGGTTGGTAGGACCCTGTCGGCAGAGCAGAACCCTGGAAAGAGCGGTGCAACCGCCCGTGGGACAGCGAGGAAAAGTCCTACCCGAAACCCGTAGCCTGAAGCCTCTTTTGCTGCACTTTTCCGCCTCGGGTGCTTTGATCCTTAAAGTTGCGTAAAATGCAGGGTCAGTGCTGACCGCGATCTATATCAAGGGGTTCAAGACGTTCGCCCGGCCGGTGAGGATGCCGCTGGAGGGCGGGATCACGGCGATAGTCGGGCCGAACGGCTCGGGCAAGAGCAATATCACGGACGCCGTGCTGTTCGCGCTGGGGGAGCAGAGCCCTGGCGTTCTGCGGGCGGGGGCGATGGGGGAGTTGATCTTCTCGGGCTCGGAATCCCTGCCGGCGGCGAGTGCGGCCGAGGTTACGCTCGTCTTCGACAACGCCTCCGGGGAGATCTCGCTCCCCTACGCTGAAGTGTCGATCACGCGCCGCATCTCCCGGGCCGGGGAGACGGAGTACAGGATCAACGGTTCCCGCTCGCGCCTGGCCGACGTCCGCGCCGTCGCCGGCAGGG
>CAXTDD010000434.1:0-3405 GCA_964242955.1 uncultured Rubrobacteraceae bacterium
GACGCTGGCGTCTCCTTCTTCCTCCCCCGCGTCGTCGGCCTGGGTCGCGCCCTGGAGATGAGCATGCTCGGCGACGCCGTCGAGGCCGACGAAGCACTGCGCATGGGGCTCGTCAACAGGGTAGTCCCGGACGAGAAGCTGGCGGAAGAGACCGCCGCCCTCGCCAGCAGGCTCGCCGCGATGCCAACGGCCGCCCTCGGTAGGACCAGGCGGGCCCTCTACGCCAGCTTCGAGGACGACCTGGAGACGGTCCTGGAGCGTGAGGCCGAGGGCCAGACCTTCTGCGGGTACACCGCCGACCACAAGGAGGGCGTCGCCGCGTTCTTCGAGAAGCGCGAGCCGCGCTTTACCGGCCGGTAGCAGCCGTCACGCCCCCGGCGGCACGAAGGGAGGGACCGAGGCGGGCCTTCAGAGATAAGGCGGAGCAGCGCGTCGCGGTCCACGTAAGCTCCGACGAGGTCGGCGAGCCGGTCCAGGCGCGCCTCCCGGGCGGCGAAGGGTTCCGTACCGGGCGTCCAGCCCAGCCCGCCAAAACCCGCGACCCACGTCAGGAAGGCGCGGCGGAACTCATCGCTTCCGAAGACGCCGTGCTAGGAGACGCCGAGAAGGTTGCCGACCCAGCACCAAGCGGTGCACGGAGACTCCTTTAGTCGGCTAGCGATAGGAGCCTTACGATGCTCCCGTCAATCGGCTATAGTCGGATTCTCTACTCCGGTTGCGCCGACCGGACGTCATGCGCCGAACGGAAACCGGGGATCGTCCGAGCCGAGAACTTCGATGGTGAACCCGCCGGGGGCGTCCAAATAGAAGCTCCAGGCGCCGTGGAGTCTGGCGGGGGGCTTCACCTCGAACCCGTCGTCCTTCAGTCGCCGGTTGATCTCTGCTACCCGCTCTTCGCTCTCTTGCACGAAGCCGACGTGGAAGGTGCCGGGGTAGCTGACCTTCTTGCCCTCCATCAAAGACAGCGCCGACCCGTTGTCGTCGGTCATCATGGCGAAATCGTCTCCGGCGTAGTCTCTTTCCGCCAGGGTCGTCAGGCCGAAGTACGTCTCCAAGAACTCCCGAGCCCGGGGAACGTCGCTGACGGTGAGGTTCAGATGGTTCAGTTTCATGCCGATCTCTTGCCTCCTCCGGGACCTCCACTGCGGAGGTGATAGATGGGTGATGGATTAAACGTCGGGACTTGCCGACGGGTCCCTGCCTTGCTCGTCTTGTTCGAGTGTCTCCCTCAGCCGGCGCAGCACCGCGACGGCCGTTCGCAGCTGCTCCAGGTCGTGTTGTCCTCCGATCCGGTTGGCCCACCGGGCCTGCCGCCTCCCTATGTAGTCGAGCGCTTGTCGACCTTCGGGGGTCATCGTCACGAGCTTGGCGCGGCGGTGGTGGGGGTTGTCGGCGTACCGCACCAGCCCGTCGGCGGCCAGGAGGTCGGCGGTCCTCTGGACGCTCTGGCGGGCGAGCCCCATCGTGCGGGCGACCTGGGCCACCGAAGCGGGTCCGCCCGCGACCGCCCCCAGAACCTGCCAGCGCGCGCTGGTCTGACCCACGGGGGCCGTCAGGCTGTTTCCCGCGTCGATCAGGCGCCCGTTGAGCCGGAAGACCTCCAGGATCATCTCGCCAAAAGCATCAGCGGCGGTGGTCGGCTCTTCCATGCGACAGGATGCTGCCACATAGACAGGCATCTGTCAAATAGACGGGTTCGGTTTCCCAAAGACCGCCAGGCTCGAGTTTCCGGACGACATGCCAAGCTTGTGAACACGTTTTGATGCTCGTTCGACCAGCTCGACCTGCGACTTTGCGAAACATGCTCTGAGGGCTGATAGCTGACAGCTCCCTCTCTCTTGATGTAACCTTGCCCCCGACAACTTGCGCGCAGCGGTGAAGGGAAGCCGGTCGGAGTCCGGCGCGGTCCCGCCACTGTGGGCGGCGAGTCGTCTTCGCACGGAGCATCGTGCTCCGGCCACCGGGCCCCAGGGCTTGGGAAGGCCGCGGAGACGGCGTCTGAGCCGCGAGCCAGGAGACCTGCCGCCGCGCCACGCCCACGAGCTCTTCGAGGAAGGAGTCGGGAAGTGCGCGTTTTCGGTTACCCATAGCCGACCCCCGGTGTTCCGTTCGGCCGTTCTGTGTACCGGGAGGTTCCGTAGTGTCTCGTAAGCTGGTCTTGCTGTTGTTGTCCGCCGCGCTCGTCGCCGGGTGCGGCCAGGGCTCGAACGGGGGAGACGAGGGTGGAGGCGGGCAGGCGGGTAACGCCGCGTTTCCCGTTACCGTCACCGACGGGTTGGGTAGAGAGGTGAAGATCGATGAACGTCCGGCCGAGATCGGGTCGATGGCGCCGAGCGCGACGGAGACGGTGTTCGCCGTCGGGGCGGGGGACAGGGTGGAGGGCGTGAGCACCGCCGACGACTACCCCAGGCAGGTAGAGAAGGTGGAGAAGATCGGGGACTACAAAGGCACCAACGCCGAGAAGGTGGCCTCGCTCGGCATAGACGTCCTCTTCCTCTCGGACTACACGGGAACCAAAGGCGAGGTCGAGGACCTGGAGACGAAGACCGGCGCCGACGTCGTCGTGCTCAACCCGCCCACGGTGGAGGCCGCGATCGAGAGCCTCGGCACCGTCGGAAAGGTCACGGGCAACGAGTCGAAGGCGGAGAGGGAAGAGAAGGACCTGCGCTCGGAGCTCGAAGGTATCACGTCCAGGGTGGAGGGCGAAGGGAAGCCGAGCGTGTTCTACGAGCTCTCCTACGACCCGCTCTTCACGGTGGGCCCCGGCAGCTTCGTGGAGGACACCATAGAACTCGCCGGGGGGAAGAACGCCGCCGCCGACGCCGAGGGACTCTTCCCCCAGTACCCCGTTGAGAAGGTGGTCGAGAACGACCCGGATTACTACCTCGTCGGCGACGGCTCCGGCTCGACCGTGGCCGACGTGGAGGAGCGGGCGCCTTACCGTTCGCTCTCGGCGGTGGAGGACGGCAAGGTCTACGTCGTCGAGGACGACCTGTTGAGCCGTCCGGGGCCGAGGATCGTGGACGGGGTGCGGCTGGTGGCGGAGAAGATCCACCCGGATGCCTTCTAGCGGCAAACTCTGGCTAGCCTTTTCTTCTCTCGGGCTCGCCTGCGTCCTGGTGCTCTCGGTCGGGGTCGGGCAGGCGTGGCTGACGCCGGTGGAGGTCGTCGGGACGCTCGCCGGGGGTGGCGACGACTCGATGCGGGCCATAGTCTTCGGCATCCGGTTGCCGAGGACCGTGCTGGGGGCGCTGGTCGGGTTCGCGCTCGGCGTGAGCGGCGCGGCGATGCAGGGCGTCTTCCGCAACCCGATGGCCGACCCCTACCTCGTCGGGGTCTCGCCCGGGGCGGCGCTCGGCGCCGTCGCATCGACGGCTTTTGGATTCTCGGCCGGGGTCTTGGGGA
>CAXTDD010000435.1:0-3396 GCA_964242955.1 uncultured Rubrobacteraceae bacterium
GTCAGGGTAAAGAGGCCGACCACGATCAGGGTGAGCCGCGTCAGGTTCTTCTCCATGATGGTCGTGCCGGAGAAGGTGCCGCCGAGGCCGCCCCCGAAGGTCGAGGAGAGCCCGCCGCCCTTCCCCGAATGAAGCAGGATCATCCCGACCAGGGCGACGCAGAAGATTATGTGAAAGAAAGCAACGAGATAGAACAGCATAGTCCCGCTAATCTACCACACGCAAGCTGCGGACCCTACCCCTCGTCCGGCACGGCGCCCTCGACGAGCTCGACGAACGACTCGACCTCGAGGCTCGCCCCGCCGACGAGGGCGCCGTCCACGTCGTTCTGGGCCATGATCTCACCGACGTTCGCCGGCTTGACGGACCCGCCGTAGATGATCCGGACGCCATCGGCGAAGTCGTCGCCCCGCTCCTCCTTCAGAAGCCCCCGGATGCGGCCGATGGCGTCCTGCGCGTCGTCGGGGGTGGCGGTGTCGCCGGTCCCGATGGCCCATATGGGCTCGTAGGCGAAGACTATCCCGTCCCCCTCGACGCTGTCGAGCTCCTCGAGCACGCGCCTGACCTGGCCCGAGACCTTCTCCCACATCCCGCCGGCGTCGCGCTCTTCCTTGGTCTCGCCGACGCAGACGACGGGCAGGAGGCCCGCGTCCACCGCGCGCCTGGTCTTGCGGGCGACGAGGGTGTCGGTCTCGCCGAAGATCTCGCGCCGCTCGGAGTGCCCGACGAGCACGGCGCGGGCGAGCGCGTCCTTGAGCATCGGGGCCGAGACCTCGCCGGTGAAGGCTCCCGAGTCCTCGTAGTAGAAGTTCTGGGCGCCGGCGATGACGGCCGAGTCCTCGGCCATCCTGCCGACCTCGTGCAGGCAGGTGAACGGGGCGAAGACCGCCACGTCCACGCCTTCGGCGTCGGCGGCCCGGGGCAGCAGGGCCGCCGTGTAGTTCTGGGCCTCCAGCACGGTCTTGTTCATCTTCCAGTTGGCGGCCATCATCGGGCGTCGCGGCATGGGTCTCCCTTCGGTCGACGCTGTCAGCTCTCAGCTTTCAGCGGTCAGCTCTTGACTTCTATTTGTCGGGCAGGACGGCGACGCCGGGCAGTTCCTTGCCCTCGACGTACTCCAGCGAGGCCCCGCCGCCGGTGGAGATGTGGCCCATCTCGTCGTCCAGGCCGAGCTTGTTGACGGCCGCGACGGAGTCTCCGCCCCCGATCACGCTGGTAGCCCCCGCGCTGCTGGCCTGGGCGACGGCCCTGGCAACTCCCTCGGTCCCCTTGGCGAAAGCGTCGATCTCGAAGACGCCCATGGGACCGTTCCAGAAGATGGTCTTCGCATCAGAGAGGTATCCCCCGAAGCGTTCGACGGTCTCCGGACCGATGTCCAGCCCCATCTTTCCTGACGGTATTGCGTCGACTTTGACCGTCTCGGACGCGGCGCCCTCCTCCATCGCGTCGGCGACCACGACGTCCACCGGCAGGACGAGGCTTCCGCCCGCCTCGTCCATGAGGCGCTTCGCCTCCTCGACGTATTCGTCCTCGACGAGGGAGGCGCCGATCTCGTACCCTTGCGCTTTGAAGAACGTGAAGCACATCGCGCCGCCGACGAGCAGCGTGTCGCCGACGCCGAGCAGGCTCTCTATGACGCCGAGCTTGTCAGATACCTTGGCCCCGCCCAGGATCGCGACGAAGGGACGACCCGGGTCTTTCAGGACGCTATCAAGATAATCGATCTCCGCCTCCAGCAGCAACCCGGCCGCCGAGGGCAGCCTCTCGGCCGCCCCGACGGTCGTGGCGTGCGCCCGGTGCGCCGCCCCGAACGCGTCGTCCACGTACAGGTCGAAGGGCGCGGCGAGCTCCTCGGCGAACCCGGCGTCGTTCTCCGTCTCGCCGGGATAGAACCGCGAGTTCTCCAGGAGCACCACGCCCCCGTCCAGCCCGTCGAGCGCCTCCCCGACCTCGGGCCCGACCGCGGTATCCAGTTTCTCCACCGGCTCCCCGAGCATCTCCCCGAGCCTCTTCGCGACCGGGTCCATCGCGTACTTCGGGTCGGGCTCCCCCTTCGGGCGTCCGAGGTGCGAGATCAGGGCCGGCCTGGCCCCCTCCGAGAGCAGGTGCCGGATCGTCGGCAGGGCACGCTCGATCCTCGTGTCGTCCGTGACCTCCCCGTCCTTGACCGGCACGTTGAAATCGACCCGCACGAGCACCTTCTTCCCGCGCACCTCGAGGTCCCTCACGCTCAGTTTGTTCATTGCCTCCCTCCGGTCGGCGCTGTTAGCCGTTAGCAATTAGCCGTTAGCTTCAAATCAGCGTGCGTCTCCCCAACAAACGATCCCGCTTCGATGCGAGGGTCTCTAGTGAAGGCGCAGCCGGGCCCCGTGTTCGTGGCCCGACCACGCTAATGGCTAAAAGCTAAAGGCTAAAAGCTCTCCTACATCTTTTCGCCCATGAACTGCACCAGGTCGACGGTGCGGTTGGAGTAGCCCCATTCGTTGTCGTACCAGCCGAGGACCTTGACGGTGCGGCCGTTGGACATGGTGAGGGGGGAGTCGAAGACGCAGGAGGCCGGGTTGCCGACGATGTCGCTGGAGACCAGCGGGGCC
The DNA here is from genome assembly GCA_964242955.1 of uncultured Rubrobacteraceae bacterium. Lineage (GTDB taxonomy): Bacteria > Actinomycetota > Rubrobacteria > Rubrobacterales > Rubrobacteraceae > Rubrobacter_D. Next base: position 2,595 of record CAXTDD010000435.1, read on the forward strand.
TCGGAGTACTCGAGGACGCCGGAGAGCTCGCCCTCGGAGGCCGTCTTGAAGGCGGCGTTCACGTCTTCGGCGCTGGCATCGTTGGAGATCTGGGCGACGAAGTCCGTTATGGAGCCGTCGGGGACGGGGACGCGCATCGCCATGCCGTCCACCTTGCCCTTGAGGTCGGGGTAGATCTCACCGGCCGTCCGCGCCGCACCCGTGGAGGTCGGCACTATGTTCATCGGCGCCGAGCGGGCCCGCCGCGGGTCCTTATGTGCCGCGTCGAGCAGGCTCTGGTCGTTGGTGAAGGCGTGGACGGTGGTCATGTAGCCGGTCTCGATGCCGAAGTTGTCCTGCAGCACCTTCACGAGCGGGATGATGCAGTTGGTCGTGCACGAGGCGTTTGAGACGACGTCCTGGCTCTCGGGGTCGTAGTCCTCGTGGTTGACCTTGAAGACGAAGGTGGCGTCAACGCCCTTGGCCGGGGCCGAGATCACGACCTTCTTGGCACCCCCGTCGAGGTGCTTGGCCGCACCCTCGCGGGCCGTGAAGACGCCGGTCGACTCGACGACGATGTCGGCGCCGACGTCGCCCCAGGGGATCTCGGCCGGGTCGCGCTCGGCGAAGGTCTTGATCTCGCGGTCCCCCACGCGCAGGATGTTCCCGTCCAGGCTAACGTCTTCCGGCCAGATGCCGTGTACGGTGTCGCGCTTGAACAGGAGCGCGAGAGACTCCATCGGCATCAGGTCGTTGATCGCCACGATCTCGATGTCGTCGTCGCTGCGCTCTATGGCCGCCTTGGCGGTCAGCATCCCGATCC
>CAXTDD010000436.1:0-3387 GCA_964242955.1 uncultured Rubrobacteraceae bacterium
ACGGCCACCGGCACGCCCATCTGGGCGAAGCTGCCGTAGAAGCCGCGCTTCTCGGCCGGGGCGCTCTCCGTCGCAAGCAGGACCGCCCCGCCCCACTGGCCGCCGATGCAGATGCCCTGCAAGAAGCGCAGCACGACCAGCAGTATCGGAGCCGCGATGCCGATGGCCGCGTAGCCAGGCAAAAGGCCTATGGCCGTCGTGCCTGCGCCCATCAGGACCAGGGCCGTAACCAGCGCCCTCTTGCGCCCGAACTTATCCCCGAAGTGCCCGAAGACGAGCCCGCCCACCGGCCTCCCCACGAAAGCGACGGCGAAGGTCGAGTAGGAGAGGATGGTCCCGGCCGTGTCCCCGAAGCCGGGGAAGAAGAGCCCCGGGAAGACGAGCGCAGCCGCCGTCCCGTAGATAAAGAAGTCGTACCACTCGATGCTCGATCCAGCAAGCGCCGTCAGGGCCACCTTCAGGATGGACCTCTCCGGCGCCTCCTGGTTTACCGCGCCTGCGTCAGCCATGCATGCCCCCCACCACCCCTGTCGCTAGTTCCCTTTTAGTTGGCAACGTCCCGCGCGCGTACCGCGTATCCCGGACTACGCTGGCCCCTTTCCCCAAGTAACCTCTGAGGCAGCCTAAAGCAGCCCGCAACGCGAGTCAAACAGCGCTGCGTGACGCCGCCCGGCGGCTTAGAACTGCTGTGAGAGCTCGGCGAAGCGGTCCAGGGACTCCGGGTTGCTCAGGGAGTCGCGGCTCGCGGCCTCTTCCGGTGGGGTTCCCGAGAGGATCTTCTTTACCGGCACTTCTAGCTTCTTGCCGTTGAGGGTCTTTGGCACGTCGGGGACGGCGAAGATCTCGTTCGGGACGTGCCGCGGGGAGGTCCTCTCGCGGATGCTCTTGTTTATCTTTTTCTTGAGGTCTTCGTCCAGCTCCACGCCTTCTTCCAGGACTACGAAGAGGGGCATGAAGGCGTCGCCGCCGGGGCGTTGGACGTCCACGACCAGGCTGTCGGAGACTTCCTCTACGTTTTCGACGGCGGAGTAGATCTCGCTGGTCCCCATCCTGACGCCGCCGCGGTTTATGGTGGAGTCGCTTCTGCCGGAGATGACGCATCCGCCGTGGGGTTTAATGAGGATCCAATCCCCGTGCCGCCACACGCCGGGGTAGACGTCGAAGTAGCTCTCCCGGTACCGCTCATCCCCCTCGTCGTTCCACAGGAAGACGGGCATGGACGGCATGGGCTCGGTGAGGACCATCTCCCCCACCTCGTCCACGACGGGTCTACCGTCGGGGTCGAAGGCGTGGATCGCCGCCCCTAGCGAGCGGGCCTGCAACTCCCCGGCCCGCACCGGCGACAACGGTATCCCCCCGACGAACGCCGTACACAGGTCCGTGCCGCCGCTCGTCGAGTAGAGCCACACGTCTTCTTTGACGTGCTCGTAGACCCACCCGAAGCCCTCGGGCGGGAGCGGCGAGCCGGTCGAGCCTACGCCCTTGAGGGCGGAGAGGTCGAAGTTCTTGCCGGGCTCTGCCCCGGATTTCATGCAGCCGATGAGGTAGCCGGCACTGGTGCCGAAGTGGGTCATGCCGGTCTCCTCGGCGAGCTTCCAGAGGACGCCCATGTCCGGTTGGGCCGGGCTGCCGTCGTAGAGGACGGCGGTGGCGCCGGAGAGCAGGCCGCCGACGAGCAGGTTCCACATCATCCAGCCGGTCGTGGTGAACCAGAAGAAGCGGTCGCCGGGGCCGAGGTCTATGTGCAGGTTGACCTTCTTGAGGTGCTCCAGCAGGATGCCGCCCTGGCTGTGGACGATGGCCTTCGGAAGCCCCGTCGTGCCCGAGGAGTAGAGCACCCACAGGGGATGTTCGAACGGCACCCGCTCGAAGGAGAGCTCCGCGCCCCCGTTAGCGGAGATGACGTCGTCCCAGAGCACGACGTCGTCCAGGGCTCCCGTGTCGGGCTCGTCGTTCAGGTACGGTAGGAGGACGGTCTGTGCCAGGGACGGTATCTCTTGCTGCAGCGATGCCACGACGTCGGTCCTGTCGAAGTCCTTGCCGCCGTAGCGGTAGCCGTCGCAGGCTACGAGCACTTTAGGCTCGATCTGGGCGAAGCGGTCCACGACGCTCCCGGCCCCGAAGTCCGGCGAGCAGCTCGACCACACGGCCCCGATGCTCGCGCAGGCGAGGAACGCCACGACCGCCTCGGGCGTGTTCGGCAGGTAGGCCACCACCCGGTCGCCCCGCCCAACGCCCATGCTCTTGAAGCCCGCGGCGATGGCGGCCACCCGGTCCCGGAGCTCCCGCCAGGACGTCTCTGCGAGAGGCCTGAGCTCGGACTGGTGTATGAGGGCCGGTTCATCCGGGTTGGCGTTGCGGAAGACGTGCTCGGCGTAGTTGATCTCAGCCCCCGGGAACCACTCGGCCCCCGGCATCTCCCGCCGCCCCAGCACCGTCTCGTAAGGCCGCGAGCTCTCGACCTCGAAGAAGTCCCACACGGAGGACCAGAACCCGTCGAGGTCCGTCACGGACCACTCCCAGAGTTCGGTGTAGTCCTCGAAGGAGAGGGACCTCTCCTTCAACCACCCCATGTAGCGCGTGATGGTCGCGTTCGCCTTGAAGTCTTCTGAGGGCTCCCAGAGGAGCGTGCCTTCGGCCGCTTCGGTCATGCCTGGTTCCTTCCCTTCTCTACCACTGGGCCGTGGCGGCGCCGTCCATCGTCAGGGAGGCGCCCGTTATGAACGAGGCGTCGGGGGTGCAGAGGAAGGCGGCGAGCTCGGCCACCTCCTCGGGTTCGACGAGGCGTTTAATGGCGGGGCCCGTCAGCATGACCTTCTCGATCACCTCCTGCTCCGAGATGCCGCGCGTGCGCGCCTGGTCCGCTATCTGATTCTCGACCAGCGGCGTCCTCACGTACGCCGGGCAGATGCAGTTGGAGGTGACGCCCTTCGGCCCGCCCTCGAGTGCTATCACCTTCGAGAGCCCCTCCAGCCCGTGCTTGGCCGAGATGTAGGCTGCCTTGTACGGGGAGGCCCGCAGGCCGTGGACGCTGGAGACGTTTATGATCCGGCCCCACCCCTTCTCGTACATCCCCGGCAGCGCCTGGCGCACGAGCCGGAAAGGCGCCTCCAGCATCAGCCGCATCATCATCGAGAACCGGGCGGGATCGAACTCTTCGATGGCCGCCACGTGCTGGATGCCGGCGTTGTTCACGACGATGTCAGCGTCGAACTCTAAAGAGTCGAGCGCCCCGTAGTCCGAGAGATCCGCGCTCACCGCCTCGCCCCCGATGTCCCGCGCCACCTCCCCGGCGGCGTCCCCGTTCAGGTCGAGCACGGTGATCCGCGCGCCGGCCCGGGCCAGCCGCCGGCGATGGCCTTGCCGATGCCGCTGGCCGCCCCGGTG
>CAXTDD010000437.1:0-3377 GCA_964242955.1 uncultured Rubrobacteraceae bacterium
CACCCGCATGACGCCCTTGAGGTCCACGTCGATGGTGAGGTCCCAACGCCCGTCGTCGAGCTCGGGCAGCGGTTCCCGGCGCAGGATGCCGGCGTTGGCGACCACCGCTTCCAGTGGCCCATACGCCTTCTCCACCGCCGCCACAACAGCGTCGACCTCCCCGGTGGACGTTACGTCCAGGTGGCGATACTCGGCCTTCCCGCCCGCGGCCGTAATCCCATCCGCGACCGCCTTGCCGTCATCTCCGAGCACGTCGGTCACGATGACCCGGTAGCCGGCGGCGGCGAACGCCCTTGCCGTGGCCGCGCCGATGCCGATGCCGGCGCCCGTGATGACGACGGTCTTTCTCTCCATCCTGCCCCCTCTGCCTGCCGCGCCGACAAAGACCACACGTTAGCACGGCGGGCGGTCACCGCGGCCCGGGGCCCGCCATCGTCGCCCGAACGAAAACACCCTTGACTCTCAAGCCTACACGCTGCAAGCAAAACAAGAGATGGGGAGGATCATGCCCGAAGGGACGAACGTAGAAGGGCAGTTGGCGCGGAAGTACCGGCAGCCCAAAGGCGTCGAGCAGTTCGGCATAGAGCCCGTGCCGGAGGAGCTCAAGACCGTCAAGTGGTACGACCTCTTCGTCATCATCGTAAACTTCCTGCTCAACCCGGGGATGATCCTGATCGGGGCCCTCGCCGTCGCCGGTGGCCTGGGTTTCTGGGCCGGCGTTACGGCGGTCGTGCTCGGCATCGTCATCGCCTTCGGGGCTTACGTGGTCATGGCAACGCTGGGCGTCGACTACGGTTTGCCGGGCCAGGTCTCGACCAGGATGTCCTACGGCATACGCGGCGCGAAGTGGATCCCCTCGGTGGTCCGGACGGTCTCCTCGGTCTACTGGTTCTCTTTCCAGACCATCGCGGGCTCTTTGGGGATCGTGGCCGTGCTGAAGGCCTGGTTGGGGGTCGAGTTCTCGCTGATCACGGTGAGCCTGGTTTTCGCCGTGTTGCAGGTGATCGTGGCGGTGGTCGGCTACGACACTTTGAAGAACCTCTCGCGGGTGGCTTTCCCCTTGAAAGTCATAATTCTGACGTACCTGGTCTACCTGATGGCGACCCACGACGCGGCGAACTACGCGCCTACCGAGGTCTTCGCCTACCAGGGCACGGCTGGCTGGCAGTGGGCCGTGTTCGCGTTGTGGGTCAACTCCGTCGCCTCGGCCTGGCTCTCGATGATCACGGACGCCGCGGATTTCTGCCGGTACTCGAGCACCCGCGCCGACATGTGGGTCGGCACCATGGCCGCGGCCGTGGTCGGGACCGTGTTCTCGGCCTTCTTCGGCGCCTACGCCGCAGCCGCGACCCTCGGAAGGGTGTCGAACCCGTTCGAGGTGGTCTCCAACATAGCCACCAGCGGCGTAACGCTCTTCCTCATACTGCTCGTGATCGTGCTGGACAACTGGACGATAAACGTCCTGAACCTGTACACGGGCGGGCTCTCGCTCTCCAACATCTTCTCCGGCCTGGGGAGGTTCTGGACGACCCTGATAGTGAGCGTCGCCGGCGTGGCGCTCTCCGTCTTCCCGAACCTTATCAACGGATACACGGGCTTCATGAACGCCTTCGGCGGCCTCTTCGCGCCCATCGCGGGGGTGCTGATAACGGACTACGTGTTCTTCAAGCGTTCGCGCATAGACGTGCTCGCCCTGTTCGACCGAAACGGTCCCTACTGGTACGTGCGGGGCTTCAACCCCGTGGCGGTCGCCTGGACGGCGCTCGGTCTCGCGGTCTACTTCTTGCTGCCGCAGGCCGTGCTGCCGATCATCACGGCCGCCGTGATAACGGGCATCGGGTACTACGTGACGGTGCGGATCGTCACCGCCCGTTCCCCCGCCGTCGACGCCGCCTCCAGACCAGGCGAACAACACCAGGACCTCTCCTCGACGGACGTCGTCTCGGTCACGTAAGGACCGCGCAAACGGCGATGCCGGTCACCGCAACGGTGACCGGCCCGACTGCGGAGCCGACCAGACGACGAAGTGAGAGACTAAAGGGCCGCGGCGACGCGCCGGTGGCCGTCAGAGTGGAGCGCGCCAGAAGGAGGCCGATGAACGACGCACGACACGCGGACCTGGCGATCCGGGGCGGTACGGTCACCACCGCCTCAGCCCAGTACCAGGCCGACATTGCCATCAGCGACGGGCGCATCGTGCAGATCGGCGGCGCCTTCTCGGCCAACCGGGAGATCGACGCGGCCGGCAAGCTCGTGATGCCGGGCGGCATAGACATGCACGTCCACCTAACCCCGGCCACGCTGCCCGACGGCGGCGAGCTCGCGTGGGCCGATGACTTCGGGAGCGGGACCCGCGCGGCGGCGGCCGGCGGCATCACGACCGTCGGCAACATCACATTCCCCCGCCCGGACGAGTCCCTGCTGGACCTCACGGAACGGGTGACCCGCGAGGCCGAAGGGCAAGCCGTGGTCGACTTCGCCCTGCATCCCGTCTTGCTTGACCCTTCCCCGAAGGTACTCGAAGAGTTCCCGGAGCTGGCGCGGCGTGGGCACACGAGCGTGAAGATCTTCATGGTCCTCGGCAACTTCGACGGGAGGGCGCCGGAGTACCTGAACGCCATGCGGCGCGCGGGGGAGCTCGGGATGCTCTCGGTGGTGCACTGCGAGGACGGGTGCGTCATCGGGCACCTGACCGAGCGCCTGGTCTCGGCGGGCAAGACGGGGGCTGAGCATTTCCCCGCGAGCCGGCCCGTCTTCTCCGAGGAGACGGCCGTCGCGAGGGCCGTGGGGTTCTCCGAGGCGGCCGAGGCCCCCATCTACGTCGTCCACCTCTCCAGCCAGGCCGCGTTGGAGGCGTGCCACCGGGCGAGGGCCCGCGGCGTCCGGGTCTACGTCGAGACGCGTCCACTCTACCTCCACCTGAGCGAGGAACGCTTCCGTGAGGCCGACGGCGCCAGGTACGTCGGCCAGCCTCCCCTGCGCGGCGAGGCCGACGTCCAGGCGCTCTGGAACGGCCTGTGGGGCGGGGACATCCAGACCTTCTGCACCGACCATGCCCCGTGGATGCTCGACGAGAAGCTCGACCCGGCGCACACGATCGAGACCTTCCCGCCGGGGGTCGCCGACCTCGACACGTTGCTGCCCATGCTCTACTCCGAAGGCGTGCGCAAGGGACGCATCTCGCCGCAGCGGTTCGTGGAGGCGACCTCGACCAACCCGGCCCGCCTCTTCGGCCTCTTCCCGCGCAAGGGCACGATCTCTGTCGGCTCGGACGCGGACGTGACGATCTGGGACCCCGACGAAGTCAGGCCCGTCGACAGCGGGCGCACGCAGACCAACTCGGACTTCTCGCCGTACGAGGGCTGGGAGATAACCGG
>CAXTDD010000438.1:0-3376 GCA_964242955.1 uncultured Rubrobacteraceae bacterium
GGCCCCGGCCCATCCGGCGTCCACGTCGGCATGTCCAACACCCTCAACACCCCCGTCGAGGCCTTCGAGCTCGAATACCCCATGCGCGTGAGGCGCTACGAGCTCCTCTACGACTCCGGCGGGGCCGGCGAGCACCGCGGCGGCGACGGCGTCGTCCGCTCCATAGAGGTCCTCGAACCCGCCAGCCTCTCCCTCCTCACCGACCGCCGCCGCCACGCCCCGGGCGGCGCCGAAGGCGGCGAACCGGGCAGGGTGGGACGGAACCTCCTCAACGGCGAAGAGCTGCCGCCAAAGACGAGCCGCGAGCTTGAAGAAGGCGACGTCGTTACCGTCGAGACGCCCGGCGGGGGCGGGTACGGGCGGAACGGCGGCAGGTCGGGACGCCGCTAAGTCACGGGAGAGTTCCACGGCGTGAGGGCCCAGGTCCTCGGAGCGCGACACCAAGCCCGGATACAAGGCCGCGCAAAACACGTCCGGCCCCGTAGAGACGTCGCGGCGGGGCGTCTTCCGCTCCGCCCACCGGATTCCGCCCCCGAAGCGGTGGCGATCGGCCGGACCCGGTGTGAGGCAGAACCGGGGGACCGGAGCGACGGCGGCCATGTGCGCAGGAATGCCCGGGCCTGTAACATACGGTCGGAGAGAGGGTCCGTGGAGGAAGGAGTTGATGCATGCAGGAGGGCGCGACGGCCCCGAGGACGGGCGAGGTTGCCCGCGAGTTGCCGAGCAAGCATCTGCCGCCGGCGGTCTACGAGGACATGCCGGAGCCCTTGCCGCTGCGCAAGGTATTGGGGCCGGGGGTCGTCTCCATCGGCATCGGGGTCTCCTCGGGCGAGCTCATTATCTGGCCCTACATCACCTCCCAGGTGGGGCTGGTCTTTCTGTGGGCGGCGCTCGTCGGGGTGCTCACGCAGTGGTTCATCAACATGGAGATAGAGCGCTACACGCTGGCTACGGGCGAGACGGCCATCACCGGCTTCTCGCGCTTCTGGAAGCCGTGGGGGCTCGTGTTCTGCCTGTGCGCGATCCTCCCGAACGCCTGGCCCGGGGTGGCGACGAGCGGCGCTACCATACTCACCTTCGCCCTGGGCTTCGGCAACCCGACGGTAATAACCATCATCGCGCTCGTCTCCCTGGCGTTCGCGCTGACGATCTCGCCGGTCGTCTACCAGACGCTGGAGAAGGTCGAGTTCGTCAAGGTGGGGGCCGTGCTGGTCTTCCTCGTGGTGGCGCTCTTCGTCGTCGTCTCGGCCTCGGCCTGGGCCGATCTTCCCGGGGCGACGGCGCGGGGTTTCGGGCGCGTCCCCGACCTGCCCGTCTCGCTCATCCTGGGGGCCGCGGCCTTCGCGGGCGCCGGCGGGGTGCACAACCTCATACAGAGCAACTGGATCCGGGACAAAGGCTACGGGATGGGCGCCCGTATACCGCGGCTGGTCTCGCCGGTCACGGGGGAGGACCAGGCGACGCCCTCGACCGGCTACATCTTCCCCCAGACCGAGGAGAACCTGCGGCGCTGGAGGGGCTGGTGGCGGGTCGCCAACACCGAGCAGCTCGTCACCTTCTTCGCGCTCGGCACGCTCTCGATCTTCCTGATGTCCATGATCGCCTACTCCACCGTCTACGGCCGTAACATCGGCGAGGACCTCGACTTTTTCCGCAACGAGGGCCAGATCCTGGGCCGCACCGTCGGCGGCTGGTTCGAGAGCTTCTTCTACATCACCGGCGCCGTCTCGCTGCTGGCGGGCGCCATGGGCATCCTGGACTACGTGGGCCGGTGCGTGGGCGACGTGCTGAAGGTCAGCTACCTGGCCGATTCGAGGGTCTTCACGGAGAGCCGGGTCTACGCCATTACCGTGTGGGCCCTGGTCGCGGTGTGCATCTTCAACATCCTCGTCTTCACGAGCCAGCCCGTGGTGCTGCTCGTGATCCAATCGTCCCTCAGCGGGATCGTGATGTTCGTCTACTCCATCTTGCTCATCTGGCTCAACCGCCGCGCGCTGCCCGAAGCCATCAGGATCCGGGGCGTGCGCCTCGGGGCGATGCTGTGGGCCGTCGCGGCCTTCGGCGTCCTCTCCGCCATCCTGGTCTACACCACGGCGGCGGACCTCATCGGGGGCTAGGAGCGGCGTGAAGATCACGCACGTGGACACCCTGCGCCTGGGCGAGTTCCCGAACCTGCTCTTCGTCCTCGTCCACACCGACGGGGGGCTTGTGGGCCTCGGCGAGACCTTCTTCGGGGCGCGGGCAACCGAGGCCTACCTCCACGAGACCGCCGTCCCCTACCTCCTCGGCAAGGACCCGCTGCAGATCGACCGCCACGCGAAGGCCCTCTACGGCTACCTCGGCTACGCGAGCAGCGGCGCCGAGACGAGGGGCAACTCCGCCGTCGACATCGCCCTGTGGGACCTCCTCGGCAAGGCGACGGACCAACCCCTCTACCAGCTCCTGGGCGGCAAGAGCCGTGACACCATCAGCACCTACAACACCTGCGCCGGCTACCGCTACGTGCGTGAGACGCCCCGCCAGGAGGTCGGCAACTGGGGCCTCCCCGGGAAGGGGGCCTCTGAAGGACCCTACGAAGACCTGGACGCGTTCCTCAACCGGGCAGACGAGCTGGCCGAGGATCTGCTCTCGCAGGGGATCACGGGGATGAAGATCTGGCCTTTCGACCCCTACGCCGAGGCCTCTGGCGGCCACTACATCTCGGACGGCGACCTGAAGAGGGGCCTGGAGCCGTTCGAGAAGATTCGCTCCGCCGTCGGCGACGGGATGGACGTGATGGTCGAGTTCCACTCCCTCTGGGACCTGCCGACGGCAAGAAAGATAGCCAGGGCGTTGGAACCCTACGCCCCCTACTGGTTCGAGGACCCCGTAAAGGCCGACGACCTGGACGCCTTGGCCGAGTTCGCGGCCTCCACCCCCGTCCCTGTGACGGCGAGCGAGACGCTCTCGGGCCGCCCCGCCTTCAGGGAGCTGATGGAGCGGGGCGCGGCGGGCGTCGTGATGCTCGACGTCGGCTGGTGCGGCGGCGTCGGCGAGGCCAAGAAGATATCCACCCTAGCCGAATCCCACCACCTGCCCATAGCACCCCACGACTGCACGGGCCCCGTGGTCTTCGCGGCCTCCACGCACCTCTCCATGAACGCCCCCAACGCCCTCGTCCAGGAGTCCGTCCGCGCCTACTACACGGGCTGGTACAGGGAACTGGTCACAGAGCTGCCGGCGGTCGAGGACGGCCGCGTCAAGCCGCCGGACGGACCAGGACTCGGCACCGAGCTCCTCTCCGACCTCCACGAGCGCCCCGACGCCCACCTCGTCACGGGCGACACCGCGTAGGGGCGACGGCCCCGTTCCGCGCGACATCGAAGACGGGGAACCG
>CAXTDD010000439.1:0-3375 GCA_964242955.1 uncultured Rubrobacteraceae bacterium
GAGATACTCCTCATAATCCATGCTTCCATTAAATCACAGCGTTGTCCGTAAACCCGAACCGCCAGGTACGAGGCTCTCAGGCTTCAGGGGTGGGAGGTCGCAGCCCGGCATCGCCAACGACCCCTCAAGCTTAGAGCCTGAAACCTGAAGCCTTACCGATGTGTACAATCTCCCACGCACGAGAACGTGCCACGAACACGCTCGCGAATCGGAAAGGCGCACCGCTTTGAAGAGTCCCCCGGCACCCGTGCGGTTGGAGATTCGCTACGCGGACCTCGACCCCTACGGCCACGTCAACAACGCCGTCTACCTGGCCTACTTCGAGCAGATCCGCGTGGCCTACTGGCGCGTCCTGGCCGACCTCGCCGGCATAACGAAGCTCGAAGCCGGCGACGTGCCGGGCGCCCGGTACGTGATCGCCGAGACCACCGTCCGCTTCGAGGCCCCGATCTTCTTCGAGAACACCCTCCACGGCGCCGCCACGGTCCCCTGGGTCGGCAACCGCTCCTACGCCATGGACTTCGTCCTCCGTACCGGCGAGTCTTTCGACACGGGTGAGACCGTCTCCGAAGGCTTCGCCGCCCACGTCTTCTTCGACCCGGTGAAAGACGAGATCCAACCTCGTCCCGACTGGTTTCTCCCCACCGTGGCCGCCCTCGAAGGGCGCCCCGAGGACTCGTTCGTCCCTCCGGAACGCTAACCTCCGGCGGGGGACGTGCTACGGTGAACGGGTGTTGCGACGAGAGGAGGCCGCCGTGGAGTATCAGACGATAAGGGGCGAGAGGGTCCCGTCGCTGGGGTTGGGCACCTACAGGCTGACTGGGGAGGCATGCGTCGGGGCCGTGGGACGCGCCCTCTCGATGGGCTACAGGCACGTGGACACCGCCCAGATGTACGGCAACGAGGCCGAGGTCGGGCGGGGCATCGAGGACTCGGGGGTGGACCGAGGGGAGGTCTTCCTCACCACCAAGGTCTGGCCCAACGATTACGAACACGACAGGGTCGTATCGAAGACCCGCGACAGCCTGGAAAAACTTCGTACGGATTACGTGGACCTCCTGCTCATGCACTGGCCCCGCGACGGCGTGCCGTTGGGGGAGACACTCGGGGCGATGCGCGAACTCCAGGAGGAGGGGAGCGTTCGGCACGTCGGCGTCAGCAACTTCTCCCCGTCCCTGACGGAGGAGGCCGCGGAACACGTGGACGTCTTCTGCAACCAGGTCGAGTACCACGTCTACAGGGGCCAGGACGCGCTGCTGGACCAGGCGCGCGGGACCGATTACCTCCTCGTCGCCTACCGGCCGCTCTCCCGGGGCAACGTCGAGAACGACGGTACGCTGCGCGAGATCGGCGAAGCCCACGGCAAGACCGCCGCCCAGGTGGCGCTGCGCTGGCTGCTCCAGCAGGAGAAGGTCTCCGCCATCCCCAAGGCCACCGGCGAAGACCACCTCAAGGCCAACCTCGACGTCTTCGACTTCGAGCTCTCGGCCGAAGAGATGGACCGCGTCTCCTCGCTGCGGCGCTGAGGTACTTCGGTGCGCGCGCGGGATCTTGGCCTGGAGATGGGCGTCTTGCCCTCGGGTCCGAACGACGCGATCACGGACGTCGCGGGCGTGAGGGTCGGGCACGCGACGATCGTCCGGGGCGAAGGGCCGCTGGTGGTGGGGGAGGGGCCGGTACGGACGGGCGTTACGGTCGTCTGCCCGCGGGAGGGATCGGCGCGGGACGAGCCTGTGTTCGCCGGGTGCCACAGGTTCAACGGCAACGGGGAGATGACGGGGCTTGAGTGGATCCGGGAGGCCGGCGCCCTCACCACGCCCGTCGCCATCACCAACACCCACAGCGTCGGCGTCGTCCGCGACGCTTTGATCTCGGCCGAGCTGGAAGAACGCGCCGGCGCCGAAGAGTACTGGTCCCTGCCGGTCGTGGCCGAGACCTACGACGGGACGCTCAACGACATCGACGGCCAGCACGTAGGTGCCGGGCACGTCAGGGAAGCGCTCCACGAGGCGAGCGGCGGGCCCGTGGCCGAAGGTTCCGTCGGCGGCGGGACGGGCATGATCTGCCACGAGTTCAAGGGCGGTGTCGGCACGGCCTCGCGGCGCGTCCCGGACGAGCAGGGCGGCTGGACGGTGGGCGCGCTCGTCCAGTCCAACTACGGCAGCCGCTCGGCGTTGCGGGTGGACGGCGTTCCCGTGGGCCGCGTCCTGACGACCGAGCGGGTGCCCTCGCCGTACGACGAGGAGGAGACGGAGCAGCCCGCCGGGACCGGTTCGATCATCGTGGTTCTGGCGACCGATGCCCCGTTGTTGCCGGTCCAGTGCGACAGGTTGGCGATCCGGGCCGGCGTCGGCCTCGCCAGGATGGGCGGCGGCCTCGACGACGGCTCCGGCGATATCTTCCTCGCCTTCGCGACCGGCAACCGCCGCCTGCCGCGGGCTGTCCTGGATCAGGACCTGCCTCAGACCGTCCCCGTTCGGATGTTGCCCAACGAGCGCATGACCCCGCTCTTTCACGCGGCGGCCGAGGCCACCGAAACGGCGATCCTGAACGCCCTGCTCGCCGCCGGCACCGTCACCGGCCGCGACGACATCACCGCCCACGGCCTCGCGCCGGACCTCCTGCTCGATGTCCTGGACGAAGCCCGCCCGCTGGCCGGACGACGGCCCACGTGATGTTGCACGGCCGGATCGGGCCCTCCACGAATACCACGGACGACCGACGGGTGTCTACCGTATTCCTGCCCCAAGCTGACGGCTGATCGCTGAAAGCTGACGGCGCGGTCCGCGAAGCGGTCCGCTTCTTACTCGATCCTGAAGGTGCGCATGCTCTCGTCGCAGAGGGCTTCGACCTCCTGCTGCCCTTCCGCCAGCCGCGAGCACGTAAAGACGAGCTTCTCGTCCCCGGCGTCGAAGAGGTAGTAAGTCTGTTGCAGCCTGGCGTTCTGCTGCTCGCTCTCGGTGGCTAGCCTGATGCCGTCGTCGCCCCCGTCCGTAGGGAAGTCTTCGCGGGAGATCAGGCGAAAACCCTCGAAGGTCGCCCGTAAGGACTGGAGGTTCGCGTCGGCGTAGGCGCCGAGCGGACCGGGGAACTCCCCGTCCACCGCGTTGAGGTTGGGTGAGAACTGGTCTGTGGGCGGCCCGGCGGCGGCCCGGAACTTCATGCCGGGGACCTCCCCCGCCCGCCACTCCGGCGGCGGCACCCACGAGAACCCGCCCGCCTCCTCGTAGATGCGGCCCGGCTCCCCGCAGGTCTGGGCGAGTTCGGGCGCATCGAGGCCGGACAGCCGGAGCCGCCGGCCGGCCAGTTCCATCGTGTCGCCGTCGACCACCCGGACCGCGCCTGCCACCTGCTCGGGCCGGCCGAGGAGGAATG
>CAXTDD010000440.1:0-3340 GCA_964242955.1 uncultured Rubrobacteraceae bacterium
CCCTCGACCACCCCAAAACTGTACCCACCGGCAATCGCCACGGCCGGCGCCGGCAACGGCGCGATCACGGCCTGTACGACGAGCAGAGCCAGAAACACGAGCGGCGCCATCGCCCCGGCCCCGTCCACCACCCGCTGCACGCGCTCCCTGTCGGAGAAAACCTCCCAGACAAAAGCCCCCCAACCCGTAAACCAGAGAACAAGCACCAGAAGGACGAGGATCGTCCCTCCGACAAACAACCTCGGCACCAACGCGCGAACCCGCGCGGGCTGCTCCAGCCTGTCCTGCGATTCCTGAGTAGGGCGCCGCATCACGTCCTTAGCTTCCGAAACTGCTCGTAGCCATCTGGAGGCAGAGTGTAACGCCCCGGGCCGGGGTGCCTGGACTTCCGGCCAGCCGGCCGCGTTAGCCGGGCTAGATCCTGCCGAAGTAGACGCGCGTGTCGTAGCGGAGGGTCACGGTACCCCCGGTCTGGTACCGCTCGAACACGTTCTCGAGATCGTCCAGCATCCGCGCGTAGCCCGGATCCCCCTCACCAGGAACATAAGACGAGGACAGCACACGACCTTTAAACCCGGCCAAATCCAGGACCTGAGCGTTGTCGAAAACCGAGGTCTGGACCGGCGCCGGCGCGAAGAACCTCCGAATTTCCTCGGGACTGCCCCGGCGAACATGGTTGACCTCGGCGTAATCCGTCCCGTGAGTCTGAAGTAACCCCTCGTACGCCGCCAGAAAACCGGACGCCTCTCGACGGCGCGCGTTCCAGACGAGAACTACCCAACCGTCGGGCCTGAGGATGCGGGCGAACTCCTCCCGCGCAGGCCGGGGTTCGAACCAGTGGAAAGCCTGGCCGGCGGTCACGAAGTCCACGCTCTCGTCAGCCAGCGTGGTCCTCTCCGCGGTGGCGGCCACACTGTCGAACCGTGGGAACCCCGCCAGCAATCGCTCCCCCGCCCGGCGCATCTCCGCGTTCGGCTCCACGCCGTAGACCCGGTTACCGTTCTCCAGAAACACCCGGGCCAGCATCCCCGTCCCCGAGCAGACGTCCGCAATCTGGTTGCCATCCGTCAACCCGCACTGCCCTTGTAACAGGTCAAGGACTCCTCCCGGGTACCCCGGACGGTACCGCACGTAATTCTCCACCCGCTCCGAAAACCTCTGCGTCGGCTCCATCCGGCTGCCCCTAACTGCGAGAATGAAAACGCGGTGGTGACCCTCACCGACCGTCACGGAAATGATAGCTGACGGCTGAATACCGCGAGGACCCAGCGTAACGCGCCGAAGAAAGGGTCGATCGCCCCGAGCCACGTTCGATTGGGAGCTGCAAAGGCCTTCCCTGACGGCAGGTGATCCGGGGCCGACCGCTCCGCGTAAACGGATATGCAGGGTAGCGTGGGTTCGGGTTCTCTAGGGAGGAAACATGGCGGCTCGTATTCTGTTGGTTCTGACGATCCTCGCGGGCCTCTATGGGTGTGGGCAGCTCGACCTTTCGTCGCCGGAACAGGCCGAGCAAGACGTGCCTGCCGAGAAGGCCAACGAGCAGAGACGCGACGGGCAGAAGCCCGACAAGGTCGTGGTCAACGAGGGGTTGAGCAAGGAAGAAGAGGAGAAACTGAATCAGAGGCTCGAAGAGCTCGAAGAAAAGGTCGCGGCAGACGACACGAAGGATTCCCAAGCAACCCCCGATCCGCCCGAGCAGAGCAGCCAGCCCGAAGAGTCCGAACAAGAGATCGAGGATGAGGTTCGTGCGGCGGCGGAATCGTATTACGAGGCAGCCGCCGTGAGGGACTGGGAATACACCTACAGCAGCTTGGATTCAGAGACCCAGAGCGCCTACAGCGAAGACGAGTGGTTCGCGACGAACGACCAGCTCGCGGATCAAGCCCCCGGAACCTTCACCGTCCAGTCCGTGGATCTGGATGACTCATCCCAGGGAACTTTCGCGAACGTCTCCGTACTCCTCACCTTCGAGGACGGCTCGACAAATACCCGTAACACATATTTCGTCCACGAAGACGGCGTGTGGAAGCACCGATTCGCCCAGGAGGAGTATGACCTCTTCGCCACGGCCCAGTCGGGGACTTCTTCGGCTTCTCCCTCCGCTTCCTCTTCGCAAAGCTCGGACGCTTCGGCGGACTCCGATACCAATGTTGCCGCCGGCACGAAACGCGTAAAGGTGATCATCAGCTCAGACGTTCCCGTGGACATCTCGATTTCGGATGACGACCTGGATTGGTTCGTGACCGAGGAGATAACCGGAACAAAGACCTACGAGCGCGACATCGAAAGTGCCTCGGGCCTTTCGGTCGACGCGATCAACTCCGATTTTCGGGGCAACGTATCCATTGAGGTCTACGAGGATGGGACCCTCAGAACGCAGGACTCGGATTCGACGGGGCTCGCTCAGGTCACTTACTAGCGCCCGGACCCCAGCAATCCCCCTTCGACCGTAGCCTCGTCCCCGCGCGGGCTTTGCACGCTAACCAGAAAAACAGGCGGGCATCCAACGGGCCCGCCCAAGGGGAGCGAGGCCGAACGAGCCGTTTCCGACCGGGTTCTTGTCGGTTGACCGCCGAGGGCTAGGTGGCTACCTCAGCCATGACTTCGTCAGAGATATCGAAGTTGGCGTAGACTTCCTGGACGTCGTCGTTCTCTTCGAGGGCGTCTATTAGGCGCAGGGTCTGTTTGGCCGTCCCGGCGTCGAGGTCTATGCTGTTCTGGGGCTCCATCGTGATCTCGGCGTTCTCGTAGGTGATGCCGGCCTCATCTAAGGCCCCGCGCACCGCCGCGAACTCTTCGGGGGTCGTAAGGACGCGATAATCGCTCTCCTGCTCCTCGACGTCTTCGGCGCCGGCCTCGAGCGCGGCCTCCATGAGCTCGTCCTCGTCGGCGCCGTCTTTAGGGACGAGGATGATACCCTTGCGCTCGAAGAGGTAGGCGACCGAACCCGTGGTGCCGAGCTTGCCGCCGTTCTTGGAGAACACGTAGCGGACGTCGGAGGCGGCCCTGTTGCGGTTGTCCGTCAGGACGTCGACGAGGACGGCGACGCCGCCTGGGGCGTAGCCTTCGTACGTGATCCTCTCGATGGTCGCCGCGTCGGCGCCGGAGCCGGTGCCCTTATCTATGGCCCGCTGGATGTTGTCGTTGGGCATGTTCCCGTCCTTGGCCTTCTGGACCGCCAGGGCCAGGGTCGGGTTCATCTCGGTGTCCCCCCCGCCCTCGCGGGCGGCGACCGTTATAGCCTTGGAGAGCTTGCCGAAGAGCGCCCCGCGCTTCGCGTCGGCGGCCCCCTTCTTGCGCTTGATCGTGGACCACTTGCTATGACCGCTCAATGCCGCAT
>CAXTDD010000441.1:0-3330 GCA_964242955.1 uncultured Rubrobacteraceae bacterium
CGATAATGAGCAACAGCGGACCATACCGCCCGGTGGACTTGAGGAGAGGGTGATGGGTGCCAGGCAGGGCGCCGTGGCCGGGAGGCCGGTAGAGAACCCGGCCAGGGGGTTGCGGAACGCCACCTGGACCGGCATGGTCCCCATCGACGACACTGCGCTGTACGTGCGCGCCACGGGCGGCCCCGGCCGTCCCGTCATCTACCTGAACGGCTCGTATGCCTCCCAGCGGCACTGGCGGCCCGTGATCGCCGAGCTCGGCGTCGGCTGGCGGCACATCACCTACGACGAGCGGGCCCGCGGCAGGTCGAAGCGCTCGTCGGACTACTCCTTCGAGGCGTGCATCCGCGACCTGGATGCCGTCCTGGAGGCGACAGAGGTGGATCGGCCGATTCTGGTGGGCTGGTCCTACGGGGGCATCCTGGCCTGGCACTGGGCCGACCGGAACCCGGACCGCGTCCTTGGGGTGGTGTGCATAGACGCTTTTCCGTTCGGTCTGACCGGTGAGGCCGGACGGGAGCGGATCCGCAAGCTGTTCCGCCGGTGGCGGTTGTTGTTTCCGATTTTCGCCCGGTTTGGCCTGGCCGCGCGGATGAGCGCCGACCAGCACGCCGACGTCAACATCGAAGTCAACGAGATCGGCGCCGCCAGCGTGCCGGTCCTCGAGCGCCTGACCTGCCCGGTGCGGTTCGTCATGGCCACGGGCGACAGCCTCGGGACCGAGGAAGGGGAGATGGAACAGGCGCGGACCGTGCTCGATCCGATACTCGCCCGCAACCCGAACCTCAAGGTAAGCGCGAAGGTCGCGAGCAACCACAGCAAGATCCTGAAAAAGGACTTCCGGGCCATCGCCCAAGCCGTGCGCGAGATCGCGTCCGCCCACGTTCAAGAAGCTTGCTGAGTCGATGGCAGACGGGCTCACGAGCAACGCAAACGGCGACCGGTACGGATCAGACGACTCCACCGGCGTGCTTGAAGCCGTGTCCTGTCCGGTACGCGCGAGATGAAAGAGGAGGACGATGAAGAGCCGGAACCCGGCGACGAAGCGAAGATCGGAAGGAGAGGCAATGGGAGCATCGCCAGCGGCCATCGAGGCGAAGGGCCTGCGCAAGTCGTTCGGGGAGCAAGTCGTGCTGGGTGGCATCGACCTAGTCGTTTCGGAAGGGACGATCTTCGCCCTGCTCGGCCCCAACGGCGCCGGCAAGACCACCGTGGTCAACATCCTCTCCACGCTCATCAGAGCCGACGGCGGCGAGATCCTGGTGGCCGGCCACGACGTGGCGCGCGATCCCAACGCGGTGCGCGGTGCGATCGGTGTGACGGGCCAGTTCTCGGCGGTGGACGAGCTGCTCACCGGCGAAGAGAACCTGATGCTGATGGCGGATCTGGGCCACCTGGGCCGGTCCGAGGGGCGCAGGCGCGCGGCCGAGCTGCTGGAGCGCTTCGACCTGGTCGATGCGGCGAGAAAGCTGGTCTCCGCCTACTCCGGCGGTATGCGGCGCCGGCTCGACCTCGCCATGACCCTCGTGGGATCTCCCCAGATCATCTTCCTCGACGAGCCCACGACCGGCCTCGACCCGAGGAGTCGCCGCACCATGTGGCGCATCATCCGCGACCTCGCGGCCGGCGGCGTCACCATCTTCCTGACCACGCAGTACCTGGAAGAGGCCGACGAGCTCGCCGACCGGATCGCCATCCTGGACCACGGTACCCTGGTCGCCGAAGGTACCCCGGATGGGCTCAAGCGTCGCATCCCAGGGGGTCACATCCTGCTGCGGTTCGCCGACGAGGGCGGGTTGGAGTCGGCGGTCCGAAGCATTGGGGGAGCGTCGCGGGACGACGACGCGTTGTCGTTGAAGGTCCCGACAGACGGCGGCGTCGGGTCGTTGAAGGCCATGCTCGACCGCCTCGACGGCGGCTCCGTCCCGGTCGAAGAGATATCCATGCACACCCCCGACCTCGACGACGTCTTCCTCGCCCTCACCGGCCAACCCGGCGCGGAAAAGCCCGACACCGGAAAGGAGAACCCGCGATGACCGCGCTCTCGCTGTGGACGACCGACTCGGCGACGATGCTGCGCCGCCAGCTCAAGCACATGCAACGCTACCCGTCCATGACGGTGATCCTCGTCGGCATGCCCGTCGTGCTCTTGCTCCTGTTCGTCTACGTCTTCGGTGGTGTCCTCGGGGCCGGTATAGGCGGACCCTCTGGCGGGCGGGCCGAGTACGTCGACTACGTCGCCCCCGGCATCGTCCTGTTGACCATCGCCTCCGTGGCCCAGGGGACGGCCATCTCCGTCGCCATGGACGCGACCGGCGGCATCATCGCCCGGTTCCGCACCATGGCCATCTCCCGCGCCTCGGTTTTGACCGGCCACGTCCTCGGCGCCGTGGCCCAGACCATGCTCGCCGTCGCCGTGGTGGTCGGCGTCGCGCTGCTCGTGGGTTTCAGGCCCAACGCCACCGGCCTCGAATGGGCCGCGGCGGCGGGCGTAGTCGCGATGGTCTCCTGGGCTCTCACCTGGCTGACCGTGGCGCTGGGGCTGGTCACCAAGAGCGTCGAGGCGGCGAGCAACCTCCCCATGCCCCTCATGCTGCTTCCGTTTTTTGGCAGCGGGTTCGTCCCGACCGACTCGATGCCAACCGTAGTGCGCCTGTTCGCCGAGTACCAGCCCTTCACCCCCATCATCGAGACGCTGCGGGGGCTGCTAATGGGCGCCGAGATCGGCAACAGCGCCATACTCGCCGTCGCCTGGTGCGTCGGCATCTCGCTTGTCGGCTTCTTCTGGTCCCGGGCGTTGTTCAACCGGGACCCCGAAGGTTAGACGGGCTTGGTCAACGCAACCGGAGACGGGGGCGCCGTCCTTCCGCGGCGCCCCGCTTCACCTTCGGACCCAATACCTCGACCTCCAACGCGGAGAGGGCCGTAACCTCATGAACTACCCGAGGAAAGAACTCGCGGCCCCCTGCGCTCGGCCGGTCACGGCGTAGGGCTACTCGCGGTCCCGCCCGGCGATTCCGATCGACACGGCTCCTTCTCCCTGAACGACATCTAAGGCACGAGCAGCCCCCAATACGCCGCCCATACCGAGAAGACCGCGCCGCCCAGGAGCAGCGCGCCGACCCGCGCACCTTCCGTCCGTCCGAACGCGGCCCGCGCCGACCACCACGAGGCGCCGAGCAACGCGGCGAGCACACAAGTGGCGCCCGCGAGGGCCTGCAGGGCCAGCCACGGCAGGGCGCGGCCAAGCGCCACCGGCCCGACCGCGATCGCCCCGGTGGACATCACGTACCCGAAGTACCCGACGGAGCCGAGCAGGACCGAGATGCCCAC
>CAXTDD010000442.1:0-3329 GCA_964242955.1 uncultured Rubrobacteraceae bacterium
ACTCGAAGACGCACAGGGCGCGGCGCGGGCTCTCGGAGCGGTAGCTGGTGAGGCCGTCGTCTATGACCACGACCTCGCCGGGCTCCACGTCGCGCAGGTATTTGGCGCCGATGATGTCCAGGCCGCAGGTCTCGCTGGAGACGACGTAGCCGCCCTCCACCTCGCCGATAGAGAGGGGCCTGAAGCCGTGCGGATCGCGGAAGGCGACGAGCTTGTCGCGGAAGATCATGGCGACAGAGTAGGCTCCTTCCAGCCGGCGCATCGCCTCCCTCACAGCCTCGCCGACGGAGCGGCCCCGCTCCAGTTCCTGTACCGCCGCGGCGGCGATGTACGTGGTGTCCGAGGTGGAGTTGAACTCGAAGCCCTCCTCCGCGAGCTCCTCGCGCAGGCGTGTGGCGTTCACCAGGTTGCCGTTGTGGGCGACGGCCACGTTCACCTCGCCGCGGCCCCCGAACTCCGGCTGGGCGTTCTCCCAGGAGGCCGAGCCCGTCGTCGAGTAGCGGACGTGCCCGAGCGAGATGTGACCGGTCTCGAGCGCCGCGAGACGGCTCGGGTCGAAGACCTGGGAGACGAGGCCCATGTCGCGCACGGCCGTAGTACTGGAGCCGTCGGAGACGGCAATACCTGCGGACTCCTGCCCGCGGTGCTGTAGGGCGTAGAGGCCGAAGTACGTGCGCTGGGCAAGTTCGCCCGCCAGGTCGCGGGAGTAGATCCCAAAGACCCCGCACGCCTCTTTCGGCTTGCCATCGGTATCCCGATCCGTCTCACGGTAGTCCTCGTTCACAAAGCCCACCTTCCGGGTCCTAGATCCTGTCCAGTTCCTGCTGCGTCAGCCCGCCCCTCACGTTCCCCGTGTTCAACGTGGACGCCGGCTCGAACAACATCACGTGCGCCTCCTCTTCCGCGACCGGCCGGTGCTCCACCCCGCGCGGCACGATCACGAACTCCCCCTCCTCGATCCACTCCTCCCGGTCCCGATACTCCATCCGAAACCGTCCCTTGACGACCAAAAAGAGCTCATCCTCCTCGTCGTGGTGGTGCCACACAAACTCGCCCGAGAACTTGACGAGCTTCACGTACTGGCCGTTCAACTCGCCGGCGATCTTCGGGTTCCACTGCTCGTCGAAGAGCGAGAGCTTCTCGGCGATGTTTACCTTCTCCAGGCTCATCCGACTGCCTCCGATCCACCGACGGCCTCGCCGGGAATGCCGAAGAGATCTCGCTCGTAGGCCCGCTTGAGATCGTCCAGGCTCAGGTCTATCAGATCTCCGATCTTGAACCTGTCGCCGCCGACGTATCCGACGACGTTGTACGGCATCTCCGCCAACGCCTCCTGCAGTGCGCCGTGATACAGCTCCTTCGGCACCGCGACGAGGAACCGTGCGCCGGCTTCCCCGAAGAGTCCTGCGTCGATCCGCCCAGTGTCCCTACCGTTGATCATCGGCTCTGTCTCGGCCACTTCGGACTCCATCCCCAGACCGCCGGAGATGGACATCTCGGCAAGCGCCACGGCCTCTCCGCCCCCCGAGATGTCGTGCGCGGTGTCCACCAGGCCTGCGGCTATCATGTGCCGCACGAGATCCGAGTACCGTTTCTCCACGTCCAACTCCGGCTGAGAAGGTCTCCCGGAGATTTTGCCGTGCATCACTTCGGCGTAATCGGATCCGGCAAGCGAGGCCCGCCAGCCTCTCCCGATGGCTACCACAACGTCGCCCTCCCGCTTGAAACCCGGCGTTGCGTGGCGGCTCACGTCTTCGAACACGCCGACCATCCCGACCGTGGGCGTCGGGTAGATCGGGCCGCGGTCCGTCTCGTTGTAGAGGCTCACATTGCCGCTCACCACCGGCGTCCCGAACGCCTCGCACGCCTCGGACATCCCCTCGATGCACTCGGCGAGCTGGTAGTAACCGTCGGGCTTCTCGGGGCTGCCGAAGTTGAGGCAATCGGTGACGGCCACGGGCTCCGCCCCGACGCACGAGAGGTTCCGGTACGCCTCGGCGACCGTGGCGGCGCCACCTGCTCGCGGGTCGAGGAAGCAATGTCTCCCCCGGCCGTCGGTGGTGACAGCGAAGCCGCGCCTGGTGCCTTTGATCCGCATGACGGCCGCGTCCGCGCCGGGAAGGACGACGGTGTCCGTGCCGACCTGATGGTCGTATTGGGTGAATATGGACCGGCGCGACCGCAGGTTCGGGTGCGCCAACATGGTGAGAAGCGCATCATTGTAGAGACGCCCCGGCGGGGCGTCTCTACCAGGTCCCGCCCCATCACCGGGCTCCGGTATGGAATCGGGGTCGAACGCCTGGACCTCGTCCAGATACGCCGGCCTGACAACCTCCCGCTCATAGACAGGCGCGTCGGCGAGATGTTCAGCGGAGACTGTTCCGACCACCTCGCCGTTTTCGACGACTCGCAGGTCGCCGTGGTCCGCGACGTGCCCTATGACCGTGCCGCCGATGCCGTAGCGTTCGGCCAGGGCCAGGACTTCGTCCGCCTTCTCGGGCTCGACGACGGCGAGCATCCGTTCTTGGGACTCGGAGATCATGACCTCCCACGGCTCCATCCCGTTCTCCCGGCGCGGCACCTTCTCCACCTCTATGTCGATCCCAACGCCGCCGCTCGCGGCCATCTCGGAGGCAGAGGAGGTTATGCCAGCCGCCCCGAGGTCCTGCAGCGAGACGAGCAGGTCTTGCTCCAGCAGATCCAGGCAGCACTCTATGAGCATCTTCTCGGCGAACGGGTCCCCGACCTGCACGTTGGAGCGTTTAGACTCGGACTCCTCGGTCAGCTCGTCGGAGGCGAAGGTGGCGCCGTGGATGCCGTCGCGGCCGGTCTTCGAGCCGAGCAGGACGACGGCGTTTCCCTCGCCGGTGGCGCGCGAGCGCATCAGGTCATCGACCCTTATGAGCCCCGCGCACATCGCGTTGACGAGCGGGTTGCCGGCGTAGGCCGGCGAGAACTCGACCTCGCCGCCGACGGTCGGCACGCCGACGGCGTTGCCGTAGCCGCCGATGCCGCGCACGACCTCCCGGAACAGGTAGCGGCTGCGCTCCTCGTCCAGCGGGCCGAACCTCAGGGAATCCAGGAGTGCTATGGGCCTGGCGCCCATCGCGAGGATGTCGCGGATGATGCCGCCCACGCCGGTCGCCGCACCCTCGTAAGGTTCTACGGCAGAGGGGTGGTTGTGGCTCTCCATCTTGAAGGCGAGCGCCCACCCGTCCCCCACCTCGACCACGCCCGCGTTCTCGCCGGGCCCCTGAAGAACGCGCGGCCCCTCGTTCGGGAAGCGGCGCAGGAGCGGGCGCGAGTTTTTGTAGCCACAGTGCTCGCTC
>CAXTDD010000443.1:0-3320 GCA_964242955.1 uncultured Rubrobacteraceae bacterium
GTCTCGCCTATTGATCCGCCGGTCCCAGTTACCGCCGATGCCGAACTTGCCCGCCAAGGTGCCCGCCTTTCCACGATGGATTCTCCAGATCGGACCTGCTCCGGCGGGAATCTAGCAACAAATAGAGCCCGTATGGTTAAAGGCGGGTAAACGCTCTGTAAACTCTGCGTGGCGGACGAGAGGCGACGACGCGACGCCCTGGAAAAAGGGGATGCCACCGAGCCCCACGGGGCCGGGTCCACGCGTCGGGACAGCCGTTGTTCTAGATCTCCGCGAACCGGATATCCGTCTCCCCTTCGTCGTCCGGCCCTGCCACAAAGCGGAGGAGGCGCTCCCCTTCCTCCGCGAGGGCGTCTTTGTCTTTGCTGGAGAACCTTTCGAAGGGCGTGACGAGGAGCGTCGCCCGGTCGCGCTCCCGCGTGAGCGTAAAGGTCGCGCGAAAGAAGCCGTCGAGCAGCACGTTGCCGATAAAGCCGCCCTGTCCGGCGTGGGGTGGCGGGCGGTAGCCGCTGGTGTAGACGCGGGTGCGATCCGCGTGCGAGAGGAGCACGTTGTCGAACTCGGGCAGGAAGCGCGGCGGGGCTGGGGTGCCGGGTTCGGGCCGCGGGGCGTCTGGCAGGTCGAAGAGTTCCCTGCCCGCCTCGTCGCGGAAAGTCTGCAGGCGGGACCTGAGCCTCTCGACCACCTCCTGCAGGCGGGTGAGGCCGCACCACGTCTGAACGTCCTTGACGCTGGCCGGGCCGAACGCCCCGAGGTACCGCAAGACCAGCCCGTCCGGCGAAGGGTCGGCCTCGAGGGGGCGTTCGAGCCAGGATTCGGTCGGGGCGAGGATGGCTTGCCCGCTCTTCCCCCATACCCCGCGGGGCGGTATCTGGACCAGCGGTACCAGGTAGCCGATGGCGTGGGCCAGGGCCGCGGCGTCGTGGTCGGGCCACCCCTCTTTGAGCAGGTGTCGCAGCTCGGCGCGGGTACGCGGTCTCTCTTCCAGCAGTTCCCGTCCGGCCGCGACGAGCGCGTCGAGGTCCACGCCGGCGAGGTCGCGTCCGAACTGCCCCCGCAGCACGCGCTCGAGGACCGGCTGCACCAGCGGGCGCATCATCAAACAATCGCGGGCGCTCACCAGGTGGACGGTGGTACGCATCAGCGGGCCGCGCACCGCACGCCGGTCCAGGATGAGGCGGGACAACCCGTCGGGGTGGAAGCCTTCAAGCCGCGTCCACAGGCCGACGTACGGGTCCTTGGGCGCCTGGGCCTGCAGGCCGACGAGGTGCTCGATCGCGTCGAGCGCCGGCATCTCCGAGCGGCGCAGCAGCAGTTGCCGTTCGAGCAGCGCGCGGTTCAGCGCCCGCCGCCCGATGACCTCGGCCGTCACCTGAGCTGCCGGAAGAAGGCGCGGATGTCTTCGGCCAGCAACCCCGGCTCTTCCATCGCGGCGAAGTGGCCGCCGCGCGGCATCTCCGTCCAGCGCCGGACGTCGAAGAACCGCTCGGCCATCTCGCGCGGGGGAGGGTTGTCAGCGGGGAAGAGGGCCAGGCCCGTCGGCACCTCGAGGCGTGGCCCCGGCTCGGACCACGAGTGCATCCCCTCGTAGTAGCCGCGGATGGAGGAGTTGATGGTCTGGGTCGCCCAGTAGATCGTGACGTTGGTGAGCAGTTCGTCCTTGGTAAACCGCCGCTCCACGTCGCCGCCGCAGTCGCTCCACGTGCGGAACTTCTCGACGATCCAGGCCGCCAGGCCTGCGGGGGAGTCGTTGAGCCCGTAACCCAGGGTCTGCGGCCTGGAACCCTGGATCATGACGTACCCGCTCTCCTCGTAAGACCATTGTTCGAGGCCGCTAAGGTACCGTTGCTCGGCCTCGGAGAGGGTCGAAGGGTCCATCTGCATGGCCTTATCGTAACCGATGTCGGTGAGGTGAATGCCGGCGACGGACCCGGGGTGCGAGCGCGCGAGGGCCTGGGCTATGGGGCTGCCGGTGTCCCCACCGTGCGCGCCGTAGCGCCCGTAGCCGAGAACTTTCGTCATCAGCGGCTCGAACAGCGCCACGTCCTGCGCCAGGTACCATCCGCGCTCCCGCGGACGGTCGGAGAAGCCGAAGCCCGCCAGCGACGGCACGACCACGTCGAAGGAGTCGGCCGCATCGCCGCCGAAACGGGCCGGGTCCGTCAGCATCGGGATGATCTTGTGCATCCGGTAGAACGAGTCGGGCCATCCGTGCAGGAGCAGGATCGGCATGGGATCGGGCCCCTCGCCGCGCTCGTGCACGAAATGGACGCCGAAGCCGTCAACTTCCGCCCTGAACTGGTCGAACCGGCTGAGCTCCGCCTCTC
The DNA here is from genome assembly GCA_964242955.1 of uncultured Rubrobacteraceae bacterium. GTDB lineage: Bacteria > Actinomycetota > Rubrobacteria > Rubrobacterales > Rubrobacteraceae > Rubrobacter_D. Next base: position 2,328 of record CAXTDD010000443.1, read on the forward strand.
GAGCCCGCCAGTCGAACCCGTCCCGCCAGTAGTCCGTCAGCTCCTGCAGGTAACCGAGGTTCGTGCCGTAGTCCCAGCCCGCGCCATCGACCTCGTCCGTCCAGCGCGTACGCGCCAGCCGCTCCCTGAGGTCGTCGAGGTCGGATTGCGGAACGTCGATCTGGAAAGGCCGAGGTTCAGCCTTCGTGCGGTCAGTGTCGGTCATGGCCGTGGTCTCCTCTCGGTGTGGTCGTGTCGTCGTCAACAACGGCGAACCGGACGTGCGGCAAGTTCAGGTGTCCTGAGTGGGGGCAGACACCTGCTGCACGGCCCAGCCGTTCCCGTCCGGATCGCTGAAAAAGACGAACAGACCCCCGGGCAAATCCTGGACCTCGCTGACCTCCACCCCCCGCTCGACGAGTTCCGCACGCGCTTCGTTTATGTCCGAGACGACCAGTTGAACGCCCCGGACCGAGCCCGGCTGCGAGTCGACGATCCCGGTTCCTATCGCGATCGAGCAGGCCGACCCGGGGGGCGTCAACTGAACGAAGCGGAGCTCATCGCTAATCCTGTGGTCGTGGTCCGCATCGAACCCGACCCTCTCGGCGTAGAAGGCCTTTGCGCGATCCACGTCAGAGACGGGTATCGCCACCAGTTCGAGCTTCCATTCCATGATGCTCCTCTCTCTCGTGTGGCCGACCAGCGCGACCCCGCATGCTCGTTCGACTCCCGACCGAACGACCCTAAACCCGCCACGTGGCACCGAAGTGCTGCACCTTCCCGGCACGGTTGCCGGCATCCGACACAACCGACTCCTCCTTCCGTGGTGCTGGGCTCTCAGAACATTGCGGAACAAATCGTTCCGTTCTGCTATTTTACTTGAACGGAATCATCCGTTCAAGATGTGATATGCTGATCTCGTGGAAAAAAAGGCGTCGCCAACCGGGGCAAAATCCGTGCCGCTCAGCGGGCGGCGGGCGGAGGCGGCGCGCAACGACGGGCGCATTCTGTAGG
>CAXTDD010000444.1:0-3319 GCA_964242955.1 uncultured Rubrobacteraceae bacterium
TCACGGCGACCTCGCTGGTCCCGCCGCCGACGTCCACGACCATCGAACCCTGCGCCTCGTTGACGGGCATCCCCGCCCCGATGGCCGCCGCGAGCGGCTCCTCGATGGTGAACGCCTGCCGCGCCCCCGCGGACTCCGTAGCCTCCTTGACGGCCCGGAGCTCGACCCCGGTGACGCCCGAGGGGACGCAGACCACGACGCGCGGGCCGACCAGGGAGCGGAAGATCCGGCGCTGCGCCTGGACCTTGCGGATAAAGTACGAGAGCATCTTCTCCGTGACCTCGAAGTCAGCTATCACACCGTCTTTCAAGGGCCTCAGGGCGACGATGTTGCCCGGCGTGCGCCCAAGCATCCGCTTGGCGGCGGAGCCGACGGCGACCACCTTGTCGGTCTTGGTGTCGATCGCGACGACCGAGGGCTCGGAGAGCACGATGCCCTGCCCCTTGACGAACACGAGCGTGTTCGCCGTGCCCAGGTCTATCGCCACGTCCCGCCCGAAGAGTCCTCCAAACATTCTCGCCCCATCCGTCCGAAGTTCAGCGCCCCAACCGCCCCTGGCGGCTAGAGCATCCCATGTTCCTTCATACTAAAGTACCCGTCGCCCAGAATCACGTGATCCAGGATCTCGATCCCGATTATTTCGGAAGCCTCGAGGAGCCTGCGCGTGACGTCCCTGTCCTCCCGGCTCGGCTCGACCTTGCCGCTCGGATGGTTGTGCGCCAAAACGACGCCCGCAGCACTCGCCCTGATGGCCGGCTTGAAGACCTCGCGAGGATGGACCAGGGAAGAAGACAGCGTGCCGACCGAGATCGTGGGGTATTCCAAGACCTCGTTCTTGGTGTTCAAGAGCACGGCGACGAAGTTCTCCCGGTCAAGATTGGCGATCCGCCCCCTCAAAAGGCTTTCTACGTCCGCCGGTGAGGATATCACGGGCCGCCCGGGGTTACGAACCCTCCCGAGCCGCTTCCCGAACTCCACCGCGGCCAGTATTATGCACGCCTTTGCCTCTCCTATACCTTGGGTCTGCACGAGGTCGTGGACGGTCAGGTTGTGGAGCCCGAAGAGGTCTCCGTGGGTTGAGATGACCTCGCTGGCGAGCTCGACGGCGGTCTTCTCGCGGTTGCCGATGCCGAGGAGGATGCCGAGCAACTCGGCGTTCGAGAGGGCCGCGGGCCCGGCCTCCAGCAGGCGCTCACGGGGCCTCAGCTCCGGGGGGAGTTGCTTGATGGTGTAGCGGCGGCCCTGGGTCATTACGCCATTATCGACAGCTTGGGCCACAGGCTTCAGGCCGCCTCCTTCGGAGGCTTTCAGGCGTCGGGTCTGCGGTGCGCAGCCCGATATCCGAAGTCGTGGCTCGGGCAACTGTTGGGGCTGCGGGATCGCGACAGCCTTGCTCTTCCACTCCTGATGCCCGAAACCTGATGCCTGAGACCTCCAGTTCAGTGCCGTAGGACGCCGAAGCGGGCCAGCATCCGGCCCGTGAGGGCAAGCGGGAGGCCCACCACGTTGGTGTAGTCGCCCCCGATCCACTCGACGAATACCCCGGCCCGGCCCTGGATGGCGTAGCCGCCGGCCTTCCCGATCCCTTCACCGAGCTCCACGTAAGCCTGAACCTCACGTTCGCCCGCGCTGCGCATCCGCACCGTCGTCACCGCGTGACGTACGATGACCTGGTCTTTCCGCGCCACGGCCACGCCGGAGTAGACCTCGTGCGGGCGGCCCAGCAAGGCCAGTAGCATCCGCCTCACGTCGTCGCCGTCTCTGGCCTGTCCCAGGACGCGCTCCCCGGCGGGGAGGTGGGGCGCGTAGACGACGGTGTCGGCGCCGAGGACGACTTCGTCGGTCGTCTCCGCGACGGCGAGGGCCTTGCCGCAGGCATTGGTCTCGGCGGTCTGCTTTGGATCTGGGAGCGAGACCTCGGGGAAGCCGCTGCGCCTCGCCTCGAATTCGTAACCCGCGGCGCGGAGGAGGTCGACGCGGCGGGCGGATTCGGAGGCGAGGACGAAGCGCAACGTCTTTCTACTGGCCGAAGAAGAGGCCGAGTTCGCGTTTGGCGCTCTCGGGGGAGTCGGAGCCGTGGACGAGGTTGTCCGGGAGCGAGAGGGCGAGGTCGCCCCGGATCGTGCCGGGGGGAGCTTCGGCGGGGTTCGTGGAGCCCATGAGCGTGCGCATCACCTTGATGGCGCCCTCGCCCCGGACGCGCATGGCGACGACGGGGGTCGAGGTTATGAACTCGACGAGCTCCTCGAAGAACGGCTTCTCGCGGTGCTCGGCGTAGTGCTCCTCGGCGAGCGAGCGGCCGACGTTCATGAGTTGCAGCGCCTCGATGTCCAGGCTCTTCGCTTCGATGCGGCGGATGATCTCTCCTATGAGGCGGCGGCGCACGCCGTCGCCCTTTACCAGAACCAGTGTCTCTTCCATTGTTGTCTCCTATCCAGGAATACTTACCAGGTCATCTTCTTGCCGCTGCGCTGGTCCGTGCCGCAGTACGGGCACATTCCCCACTCCTGGTTGAGCGGCCTGTCGCAGTTTATGCAGGGCTTCTTCAACTCCCAGGAGCAGGTCGGGCAGATCAGGTAGTCCTTCTCGACTAGGTTGCGGCAGTTCGGGCACAGCAAGATGCTGTTGCGCAGCTCCCTCTCCAGGACGGCCGTCTCCAGCTCGCGCTCGCGCGACTCGTCCAGGTACTCGTGGGGGCGGACTATCAGGTAGATCAGGGTCCCTACGTACGGTAACACGACCGCCACGATTCCCCACAGTATCCGGGTGGCACCGCGCCGCCCGGCGTCCGTGTAGGTCCAGTAGACGAGCGCTATCCACAGCACGACGAACAGCAGCACTATGAGCTGGCCCGAGATCCGCAAGATCGGGCTGTCCAAAAAGTTGGAGATGATCTGGAACGGGTCCGTGTCCTGCTGCAGAACCAGCGCGCTCGGGGCCATACTCATGAGATAAACCTTACCATTACGACGTATCCGACCACAAAAGAGGCCGCGGCCACGACCGCCAGAAGGCCAACGAGACGCCAGATCCCCTTACGCGTCACGCAACCACCGCAACACGGGTGCCGCCGTCTGGAAGGACCCCAATACGAGCACGACGCCCCCGCCATCCCTGATGCTTCGTACCGCCACGCCCACGGCCTCTACCGGGTCCTCCACTACCAGCGTCTCGCTCCCCTCGGCGCCGCCCCGTATGCCGGCCGGCTCCGCCGCCCTCTCGCCCTCCGGACGGGTCAACACCACCGTCCCGGCCCTCCGGCTCAAGGCGGTAAGCATACTGCCGGCGTCCTTGTCCCGCAAGACGCCGAACACCACCG
>CAXTDD010000445.1:0-3319 GCA_964242955.1 uncultured Rubrobacteraceae bacterium
CCGCAGAACCTCCCTCCCCTCGTGCCACAGATGCTCGACCCGCACGTCGGCCCTGTAGCCGAAACTGCTCTGCACCGGCGGGGAAGAGACCCTGCCAACGATCGTCACCTCTCCCGGCTCCAACCCCGCGAGGTCGGCCAGCGGGTCCGGCGCCCCGGCGTGCGCGACCGCGATACCCAACCCGCCAATCAAAAAGACCGGCGCAACCAACGCCATAAGCCGCCACTCTTCAGGCACCAACCCCCGCCAGAAGAGCGCCCCCGCGCACACCACAAAGGCCGCAACGACGACCATGGGCGCCAGCGGCGGCACGACGGTCCCGACCACCACGCCCAGTGCAAGCGTGGCCGCCCAGAGGTCCAACCGGGCCACCGGCCGCAGGTCCAGGCCGTAGCCACGCCCCGGCTCAGACGGTAGCAAAGGGTTCGATCTTCTTGATAGTCTCCGGCCCGATACCGGGCACGTCCTCAAGCTCCTCGACGGACGTAAACGACCCGTTGGCCCGCCGGTACTCGATGATCCCCTCCGCCGTCGAAGGCCCCACCTCCGGCAACTCGTCCAACTCCTCGACGTCGGCGTCGTTGATGTCCACCTTCAACGAGTCCTGAGACTCGGCGGCCACCTCGCCCAGCGCGGCCGTGTAGACGACCTTCGGCGCGCTCTCGGAGACCCTGGACGCGTATACCGAGCCCCCCACGAGCACGACGACGACAGCAACGGATACCACCATCCGCGGCCCGTACCGCTCCCACCGGCGGCCACCGGAAGTACCCCCGGACGCGCCATGCCGGCGCGTCGCAGTCTCGAAGTCCACACCTGGCATAGAGGAGTTTTCGGACGTAGAACTACGAGGGTTTAGAGCGGTTTGGGATCAGACAACCCAGATGCTGAGAGCTAACGGCTAAAAGCTAACCGCTAATGGCTACCAATCGTGGAGCCGAGGGGGATCGAACCCCTGACCTCCGCGCTGCCAGCGCGGCGCTCTCCCAGCTGAGCTACGGCCCCAGAGAAAATCCGTCAGAGTATATGCACCGCGCCTGGGGGTGTCAACGTGGCGCGGGGTGTGAGGCGGGCTACCCTTCCCAGCGCTCCTGGGGGGCGCTGCGCCAGAGGGATTCCAGGCGGTAGTAGTCGCGGGCTTCGTCGGTGAAGACGTGGACGACGACGTCGAGGAAGTCTATGCTGATCCAGGCCGATCCCTCGTCCACGCGCTTGGAGCGCGGGCGGTGTCCGGCCTCGATCATCTTCTCTATGACCTCCTCGGCCACGCGGCGGGTCTGCCGGTCGGTCTCTGCGCTGGTAATGACGAAATAGTCGGTGTAGGAGACGAGGTCCCGCAGGTCCACGATCGTCACGTCCTTGCCGAACATCTCCGCCGCCGCGCGGGCCGCCCTCTCGGCCATCTCGCGGGTGACGGCCTCACCCTCGGTGGCGAAGCCTTCCCGCCTGGCGACCGACTCGTCCCTTCTCACCGGATCTCCTCCTTCAAGTGTTCCCCTTCTGCCCGATTGCCGTCTTTCTCATACAGCCTCCTCTCGGTAATGATCTCCCGCACCGGGTCCGGTACGAGGTACCTGATGCTCTTGCCCTGCAACATCCTGCGCCGGATGCCGGTCGCCGAGATGTCCACCCGCGTACACTCGACCGGGAAGATCCGATCGAAGTTGCGCAACCCCGCCTCCAGATGGTCCAACCGGGAGAGGTCGTACCCGGGCCTCGTGGCCGCCACCATGACGACCTCCTCGAGTAATCGGTCCGGCTCCTTCCACGACAGGAGGTTGGACGCCTCGTCGGCCCCCGTCACGAAGAACCACTCGTCGTCGGGCGCTCGTTCTTTAAGTATCCCCACGGTCTCGACGCTGTACATGGGCCTTCCGGCGTCCACCTCGACGCGGTCGGCCGAGAAGCGCTCGTTCTTTTCTACCGCCGCCTCGACCATCGCGTAGCGGTCTTCGGCGGTGGCGCGCACGCTGGAGGCCTCCTTGTGGGGCGGGATGCCGCCGGGGACGAAGACGACGTGGTCCAGGGCCAGCTCGACCATGACCTGCTCGGCGATGATCATGTGCCCCTGGTGCACGGGGTCGAAGGTACCACCGAAGATCCCAACCCTCACCGGAAGTCGAACACCGCCTCCCCGATCCGGACCTCGTCGCCCTGCTCGGCGCCGGCCCGCCGCAGGGCGCCCACGACCCCGCTCTTCTCCAGCTCCCGCTGGAACCGCTCCACACCCTCCGGGCTCTCCCAGTCGGTCCTGAGGGCGAGCCTCTCGACGTCCTCGCCGGCGACCGCGAAGCCGCCGTTCTCCCGCGCCACCCGCAACCCCCTCCAGGTCGGCCTGTAGACCCTGTGCTCAGGGGCCGCCCCCTCGGGCGCAACACCTTTGCCCATCCGGCGGACCAGTTCCTCGACGTGGTCCCTGAACCCCTCGACGCCTTCTCCCGTCACGGCCGAGACCTGAAAGCCTTCCGGGAAGGCTTCGCGCAGGTAGGCCCGCAACTCATCGTCCAGGAGGTCCACCTTGTTTAAGACGGTGACGGTGGGCCGTTCGGAGAGGCCGGCGGCGTGCAGCTCGGAGATCAGTGTTCCTTGAGCCCCCTCGGGGTCCTCGCTGGCGTCGAGGACGAACGCGAGCAACCGCGCCCGCGCCACGTGCCGCAAAAAGCGGTTGCCGAGGCCCCGCCCCTCGCTGGCCCCCGAGATGAGGCCGGGGATGTCCGCCACGACGAAAGGCCCCTTGTACGTGTTCTCGTCCACCACACCCAACTGCGGCGAGAGCGTGGTGAACGGGTAGTCGCCGACCCGCGGGCGGGCTGCGCTGAGGACGCGCAGCAGCGAAGACTTGCCGGCGTTCGGCAGGCCGACGAGGCCGACGTCCGAGAGGACCTTGAGCTCCAGCAGGATCTCTCTCTCCTCGCCCGGGAGCCCCCGCTCCCTGAACGCCGGCGCCTGCCGGGTGGAGGTCGCGAACGAACCATTACCCCGCCCTCCCTCGCCCCCGCGGGCGACGACGAACGAAGCGCCGGGCTCGGAGAGGTCGGCGAGCAGCCCGTTCTCGTCGGAGACCTGGGTCCCGATGGGCACGTCGAGGACGGTGTCGCCGCCCCCCTCGCCGGCGCGGTTGTTGCCCGAGCCGTGTTTGCCGCGGTCGGCTTTAATTACCTGGCGGCGGGCGTAGGGCTCCAGGGTCGTGAGGTCTTCGGTGGCGCGGAGTATCAGCGAGCCGCCGTCGCCCCCGCGCCCCCCGTCGGGGCCGCCGCGCGGCTTGTACTTCTAGCGGTTGAAAGAGACGCGGCCGTCGCCGCCGCGCCCCGCGCGGACC
>CAXTDD010000446.1:0-3307 GCA_964242955.1 uncultured Rubrobacteraceae bacterium
GCTTTCAGCACGTGCCCTTCGGGCACTCTCAGCACGCAGCCTGACGGCTGCTTTCAGCTTTTTGGTGGGCGGCGTCGCCCGGGACGTCTTGCGAGCCATTACGCGATGCGCCGTTGGTGGTTCCGCTCGCGCTGCCGGCCCGATGTCGAACGGCTGAGAGCGGAGCCCGAAGGGCGCAGCGGGCTGAGAGCTGGCGAAGCCAGCGTGCTGTAAAGTGCCGTTCTGTATGGACGGGACGAATATCGGGCTGCTTCTGCTGCGGGTGCGGGGGTTGGCGGTGCTGCGCGGGGTTCTGGATGCGCCGGTGGCGCGGGACTTTCTGGGGCTACTGGAGATCCTGGCCGGGGGGAGGCCCGATCCAGCCTCGGTTGCCGGGGCTTTCGGGCGGCTGTGGGAGGGGTTGGCCTCCGAGCCGGACCGGCTTCTGGCCGACGCCTGGCAGTCGCACCTCGTCGGCCGCCTGCTGGACGACGAGAACGCTTTCAGCCTGGGGGCCGAGAGGGGAACGGCGGGTGGCGCCGCCCTGGAGCAGGCGCGGCGCGACCTGCGGACGCTGCGGATACTCTTCGAGCTGGACGGGGAGAGGGTGCTTGGCATGGTCGAGGAGGCCGTGCCGGAGCTCTCCGGGCTCTGGGTTCCCTGGTCGGACCCGACCAAGTACGGAGAGGCATCCGCTCGGGGTGGGATCTCCCGCAAGCTCGTCGCTTCGGAGGAGTGGGAAGGCCTGGCTGAGGCCCTGGCGGCCCATTTTGCCCGCCACGGGGCCGGTGTCTTCGGTAGGCACGACGCTTTCCGTTGGGATGGCAACGGCCTTCGGGCCGTGCTCGACCCTGACCCCGTTCGGCTGGAAAGTCTGGTCGGCTACGAGCGGGAGCGCGAGCCCCTGGTCGAGAACACCAGGCGCTTCCTCGAAGGGTTGCCGGCGCACGACGCCCTCCTCTACGGCCAGCCGGGGACGGGGAAGTCCTCCACGGTGAAGGCCCTGCTCAACGAGTTTTCGGACCGCGGGCTGCGGCTCGTCGAGGTCGCCAAAGAAGATCTCGGGGCGCTACCGCGGGTGCTGGGGATTCTGCGGGGCCGCGGGCCGCGCTTCGTGGTCTTCGTGGACGACCTCTCCTTCGAGGAGCACGAGGTCGAGTACAAAGCGCTCAAGGCCCTGCTGGAGGGGAGCGTCGAGGAGCCGCCGGCCAACGTCCGGGTCTACGCGACCTCCAACCGCCGCAACCTGGTGCGCGAGAGCTTCTCAGAGCGCGACGGGCCCGACGACGTCCACGCCCGCGACACGGTGCAGGAGAAGCAGTCGCTCGCCGCCCGCTTCGGGCTTCGCCTCACCTTCCCGGCCCCGGACCAGGGACGCTACCTGGAGATAGTCCGGGGGCTCGCCAGGGAGAGGGACCTGGGCCTGCCCGACGGGGAGTTGCGGGAGAGGGCGCTCCTCTGGGACCGCTGGCACGCCGGGCGGTCGGGCCGCACGGCCCGTCAGTTCGTGGACGAGGTGGAGGCCGGCCTGACTGCGGGGCATTAATCCGCGCGTCCCGGTCTGGGGGTATCCGGGGTTGCCCGGTGGCCCGGGACCGGGCTAGAATGGAATGGTTGTGACATCGCCCCGTCGCATACCGGTCGAACGTCTTGCATCCCGCGTGCGGAGGTTGGCCTGGGTTGGTGCGGCGTAGATGGTTGGGGGCGTTCGCTCCGGGCACGAACGCCTTCCGGCGCGGCTGGTCGTCGCCGACGACCTCGACGTCACGAGGGTGGGGATCAGCCGGGTGCTCTCCCACGAGCCGGACTTCGAAGTCGTCGGCGAGGCCATTAACGGGCTGGAGGCCGTGGAGGTCTGCCGGAGCACCGGGCCCGATGTCGTCGTCATGGACGTGCAGATGCCCAAGATGGACGGCCTGACGGCGACCCGCAAGATCAAGGCCGAGCTGCCCGCCGTGGCCGTCCTCATCCTCACCGCCTACGAGGACCCGGACTACCTGCTTGAGGCCGTCCGGGCCGGCGCGGCGGGCTTCGTCCTCAAGCAGAACGCCCTGCTCCGGGTGACCGAGGCGGTCAGGACCATCCTGGGGGGCGGGCCGACGCTCGACCAGGGGCTGACGATGCGGCTCCTGCAAGACCTGTCTTTGCCGCGCGAGACGGCGCGGCAGGACCCGTCCGTCCGGGTACGCCGCGAGGAGGCGCTCGATGCCCTGACCAGTAGGGAGCTCGAAGTCCTGGGCCTCATCGCCCGCGGGTTCTCCAACCAGCGGATAGCCGGGGAGCTGGTATTGAGCGTCGGCACCGTCAAGACCCACGTGCACCGCGTGATCTCGAAGCTCGGGGTCTCCGACCGCACCCAGGCCACCGTCCACGCCATCAAGCTCGGGCTGGTCCCCCTGGAAGGTTAGTCCGGCGCGCCCGCGCGGAAAATACGCGCCGCCGGAAACAGAAAATACATCCCCAGGTAGACGGACGACGTATCTTTAAGGGGTAGTATTGCGAGGCTGGCGCGCCGGGGGTGTTCTGGGCGCGTTGCGATAAGAAAGACAGCACTTTGAGTTATAGGACCGGCCCCGTACTTTGTCGGGCCGGTCTTGGAGCGGTTTGAGGAGCGGGGAAGAGATGAAAGATAAAGCGACAGGTCATGTGCCGGGCGGGAACCCGGTTGCTGGCAACGCGGCAAGCGTGTTCGCGGGACCACGCACCGGGCGCCGTAGGCGTCTGATCGTGGCGCTCCTGGTGGCGATCTCGTGCGCCCTCCTCTTCGTCGTTCCCGCCGCGTGGGCCAGCGGCACGGCCCAGACCGTTCCCTTCTCGCAGGGCTGGTCCGACACCGGCCAGATCTCCAAGAACGACAATTGGAACAGCGTGCCCGGCATCAACGGCTACCTGGGCGGCGACCTCAGCAGCACCACGTTCGCCCCCGGCTCCGATCCCCAGAAGATAACGGACGACGGGGCGGCCACCGGCGTGCAAGTCTCGGCCAACCAGACGAGCCCGAACACCAACACCTCCGGCGGGGTGGCGGAGTTCCAGATCACGAACCCCACCGTCGCCCTCCAGCCGACCGACACCGCCGACCTGCCGCACCTGGTCGTGAACCTCGACACCAGGAACAAGAAGAACGTCAACGTCTCCTACACCCTGCGCGACATCGACGGCTCCTCGGACAACGCCGCCCAGCAGATCGTGCTGCAGTACCGCGTCGGCACCTCCGGCAGTTACACGAACCTGCCTGCCGGCTACGTCGCCGACGCCACCTCCGGCCCAAGCCAGGCGACCAGGGAGACGAAGGTCAGCGTGACCCTGCCCGCCGCCGCCGAGGGCC
>CAXTDD010000447.1:0-3306 GCA_964242955.1 uncultured Rubrobacteraceae bacterium
GAGTATGACCGTCCCGAGACGATCGAGGAGACGGCCGCCCTCGTGAACGAGGCGGGCGGCAAGGGTATCCCGGTTCGGGTCGACCACCTGGAACCGGAACAGGTGCAAGCCCTCGTGGGACGCATCGAGGGGGAGCAGGGCCGTCTCGACGTGCTCGTCAACGACGTGTGGGGGGCCGAGTACCTGACCGAGTGGAACGTCCCGGTGTGGGAGCACTCCCTGGAGAAAGGCCTGCGAACGCTGAGGCTCGCCATCGACACGCACATCGTAACCAGCCACTTCGCCCTGCCGCTGCTAATCAAGACCGGGGACGGGCTGGTCGTCGAGATGACCGACGGCACCGCCGAGTACAACGACGCGAACTACAGGCTCTCGCTATTCTACGACCTGGCCAAGACGTCAGTGATCCGCCTGGCGTGGGCCCAGGCCCGGGAGCTCGCGCCCCACCGTTGCACCGCCGTCGCCCTCACGCCCGGCTGGCTGCGCTCGGAGATTATGCTCGACAACTACCGGGTAGAGGAGTCGAACTGGTTCGAGGCGACAGCCCTGCAGCCGCACTTCGCCATCTCCGAGACGCCGCGCTACGTCGGGCGGGCCGTGGCCCACCTCGCCGCCGACCCCGAGGTCGCGCGTTGGAACGGCCGCTCCCTTTCGAGCGGCGGGCTCGCGAAGGAATACGGCTTCACGGACCTCGACGGTTCGCAACCCGACGCCTGGCGCTACCTCGTCGAGGTCCAGGACGCCGGCAGGCCGGCCGACGTCACCGGGTACCGGTAGCGCTGATCGGCCCCCGACGTTGCCCCGCGGTCACGGCGACTCGCGGAGGGTTCGATCCACCGCACGTAGGGACGGTTCGCGAACCGCCCAAATGCCCCGCGGCCGGTGTCGACGTTTCCGCATACCGCTGTCACTAGCTACACCCGGCACGAGTACCATCGCGAAACCCCGGCGATCCCGTCGCGTAATGGTGGGCGTAGTCTCCCAACGGAGCAAGTCGAAGATCGGAGGAACGATGGACGTACTGCGGATAGTGTTGGCGATACTCTTGCCGCCGCTCGGGGTCTTTCTGCAGGTCGGGTTGCGGGGGCAGTTCTGGTTGAACGTGCTGCTCACCATCCTGGGCTACATACCGGGGATCGTGCACGCGGTTTGGGTGATCTCCCGGTACAGGTAGTCCCGCCCTACGCCGGCCTTCCGAGGGCGAGCGCGAAGACGTTCCTTTCGTCGGTGTAGAGATCCAGTAGCTTCAGGTCGGCCTCCTCGAAGGTTCGGGCGGCGGATTCGGGGGTGAACTTGGTGCTGATCTCCGTCCGCATACCCTCGCCCCGCCCGAAGCGGACTTCCGAGTCGGGCAGCTTGACCGCCTGATCCGCCCCGGAGTCCAGCCACATCTCGATGCGCTCGTTTGCGGCGGCGTAGAACGCGCGGTGGGAGAAGAGGTCCGGGTCGAAGTCGGTCCCGAGCCGTTCGTTGATGACGTCGAGCATGTGCTTGTTGAACCGCGCGGTGACACCGGCGGCGTCGTTGTAGGCGGCCTCCAGGACGCGTGGGTCCTTGACGAGGTCCATACCGATGAGGACGTGATCCCCTCCGCGCAGCCCGGCGCGTATGTCGCGGAGGAACTCGCGCCGCTTCTGCGGCGTGAAGTTGCCGATGGTGCCGCCGAGGAAGGCGACGAGCCTTCGGAGGTCGGAGGGGCGCCCGAGCAGGCGTCCCAGCGAGAGGTCGAAGTCTCCGACGAAGCCCCGGATCTCCAGCCCCGGGTACGCCGCTAGCAGGCCCTCCCCGCTCTCGCGCAGGGCGCTCTCGCTTACGTCGAGCGGCACGTAGCGCGCCGGCCCGGCCCCGCTGGAGGCATCCAGCAACGCGTCGATGAGGGTGCGGGTCTTGCCCGCGGACCCAGACCCGAGCTCCACCAGCTCGCGGCAGCCGGTGCGGGAGACGATGGACGCCGCCCGGTCTTTTAGGATGGAGAGTTCCGCCCCGGTCTGGTAGTACTCCGGCTGCGCCGTGATCTCCTCGAACAGCCTGGACCCCTCCGCGTCGTAGAAGTACTTGGGCCATGGCGACAGGTCCTTGGGAACAGCCGAGAGACCGGCGCGCACGTCGCGCGACATCCGGTCCGTCTCTTCCTCGGCCGCATCGAGCACGACCACTTCCAGCGTTTTGCCTCGGGTCACGGGCTTCCTTTCGGTAGCTGGCTTTAGATCCGCAGCGGGCTGAGAGCCGTGCCGCCCTTCTGGTCTACGACGAGCAGGTGGCGGTCCGGCACCTCGTGCCACGCCTCGTCCCCGTCGAGGCGCTCGGAGGCCACGACGACCGCCCCGGGGAAGGCCCGCCCGTCTTCGACGAAGTAGAGCGAGTTGCCCGGCCCCTCCGTGGAGTAGCGGGTAAAGGCCATCGAGGCCCCGTCCGTGACGGCCAGGTTCATCGTGGCCGCCGAATCCGAGACCGCGCACACGCCTGAGACGTGCCGGATCGCGGCGGCCAGCGCCGTCCTGAGGTCAGCACCCTCGCGCAGCCGGTCGAGGAGCCCGGCGAAGATGGTCTCCGAGTCCGACACGCCGAGGAGGCCGGCGTGGGCCTCGTTGCTCAACGAGTCGCGCAAGGGACGCATCACCCTCTGTCGGAAGGCCCGGATCGCGCCGTTGTGCATGAACGCGTGGCGCCCGGAGGAGAACGGCGGCACCCCCGACTCCTCGGCCGGCAGCCCCGGCGTGGCACTCCTGACGGCGCCGAAGACGCGGGAGGCGCGTATCCTGGGCGAGATCCCGGCAAAGCTCCTGTCGGCCCAGATCGCCCCGTTCGACCGGTACACGGCCGGCCCCTCGTCCCAGGGCACGTACCAGCCGACCCCGAACCCGTCGGCGTTGACCACCCCGCTCATCATCTCCTCCGGCGCGTAACTCTGTACCAGCAACGAATGCGCCGGCTCCAGCACGACAGAAGAGAGCGAGACCTCGGGACCACCGAGATAAGCGACCATACGGCACATTGGTTAGCCGTCAGCTTTCAGCGGTCAGCCTTCTGCTTCTTCGTGGTCCGCGTCGCCGCCACACGAGGACGAGACGTTTTCGGGTCTGCACGGAACACGATGGCTGACGCCCACGGAAGCGGAGTTCTTGGGCTGAAAGCTGGAAGCTGACAGCTAGGATTCCGCACAGCGGAATCCTACAAATAGCTGGCGTCGGATGGGATAGTCCCAGTTGCGGAAGGTGTTTCGGATGGCGATGGGTCGGGTGGCCCACGAGCCGCCGCGCAGGACTTTGTGGTCCGGGCCGAAGAAGGCCTCCGAGTACTCGCGGT
>CAXTDD010000448.1:0-3295 GCA_964242955.1 uncultured Rubrobacteraceae bacterium
CGGCGGCCCCGTAGGCGATCTGCACCGTTTCGGCGGGGGTCGGCGTCCAGCCCTGGTCGGCCCCGCCTTGGGTCAGGAGCAGCGGCGTAAAGGCGACCATTTCGTGCCGGGCGGCGGCGATCAGGGCGTCGATCTCGGGACGGGCGGCGGTCCGGGATGCCGGTCCCGCCGGCGTTGCGCGGCACGAAGAAGGGCGGGGCCCGGGGGCCCCGCCCGTTCGGTGGGGGGTGTGTTTTGCCGGGGTTTGCGCGGGGCCGGGGGCGCAGGGAGAGCGCGGTGAGCGGGGCGGGGGGGGGCGGGGGCCCCCCCCCCTTTCGGTCGGTCGTGTGTTTTCCCTGGTTAGTCGCGGCTCAGGGCGAGCAGGTAGAGCAGGGTGAGCAGCGAGGTGAGGGCCGCGGCGATGTAGGTGAAGGCCGCCGCCGTCAGGACCCTGCGGGTACCGCCGGCCTCGGTGGCCGAGAGGATACCGTAGCGGGTCAGGAGGCCGTAGGCGCGGGTCGAGGCGTTTATCTCGACCGGTAGGGTGACCACGTGGAAGGCGAGCACCCCGGCGAAAGCCACCACGGCGAGCTGGATAAACAGGCTGCCAAGGCCCGTTCCCACGCCCATCATGATTGCCAGGAAGAACAGCGGGAACCAGAGCTGGCCGCCGAAGTTGACGATCGGGACGAGGCCGGAGCGCAGCTTCATCGGGACGTAGCCCGAGGCGTCCTGGATGGCGTGGCCGACCTCGTGGGCCGCCACGCTGACGCCGGCGATGGTGCTGTCCCTGAAGTTGCTCTCCGAGAGACGCACGACCTTGCTGCGCGGGTCGTAGTGGTCCGTAAGCTGGCCGGCGACCGGCTCCACGCGCACGTTGGTAAGGTTGTTGCGGTCCAGGATCATGCGGGCCGTCTGGGCGCCGGTCAGGCCGCTGTTGCTCCGCTGCTTAGAATACTTGGAGTAGGAACTCCTCACCCAGAGCGCGGCGGCGCCCGAGATCAGGGCCCCCACGATCATGACGATCAGGTAACCAAAACCAATACCACCGAACAACGCTTGTTCCTCCTAGAGAAGATTTACTGCCCATATTCTACTACAAGGATGTACGCCACAACGGTCCGCGGGTTGCGCGTAACGGCCAGAAAAACGTACGAAACCGGGGCGGGGAAGATTCCCCAGCCCCGGTATGGAAACGCCCCCGTCTAACACTACTGGCGGGCCGCCTTCAGGTCGTCGACGACGGAGGGGTCGGCCAGGGTCGAGGTGTCGCCGAGGTCCTGTTCGCCCTCGGCCACGCCGCGGAGGATGCGGCGCATGATCTTGCCGCTGCGCGTCTTCGGGAGGTCGGGGGTGAAGACGATCTCCTTGGGCCTGGCGTGGGCGCCGATGACCCGGCGGACCTGCTGGTTGAGCTCCTGGATCAAATCGTCCGAGCCTTCCCTGTCGCCCTCGAGGATGACGTAGGCGACGATGGCCTGGCCCGTGTCCTCGTCCTGCCTTCCTATGACGGCCGACTCGGCGACGGCCTCGTGGCCGACGAGCGCGCTCTCGACCTCGGCCGTGCTGATGCGGTGGCCCGAGATGTTCATGACGTCGTCGACCCTGCCCGTCACCCAGTAGTAGCCGTCCTCGTCGCGCCTGGCCCCGTCCCCGGCGAAGTACACGTCGCCGTACTTCTCCCAGTACGTCTCCCTGTAACGGTTCGGGTCCTTGTACAGCGTTCTGAGCATACCGGGCCACGGCCTCTTTATGACCAGGTTGCCCTGGCCCTCGCCCTCAATCTCGTTGCCCTCCTCGTCGAAGAGGCCGGCCGAGATGCCGGGGAAGGGCCGCGTGGCGCTGCCGGGCTTGGCAGCGGTGAGGCCGGGAAGAGGGGAGATCATGACGCCCCCCGTCTCCGTCTGCCACCAGGTGTCCACGATGGGGCACCGGCCGCCCCCGACGTTCTCGTGGTACCACTCCCAGGCCCGCGGGTTGATCGGCTCTCCGACGGTGCCGAGCAGCCGCAGGCTCGTCAGGTCGTGCTTCTCCAGGTCCTCCGTACCGCCCTTCATGAAGGCCCGGATGATGGTGGGCGCGGTATAGAGGATGTTGACCCCGTGCCGCTCGATAATGTCCCAGAAACGGTCGCTGTCCGGGTAGGACGGCGTCCCCTCGAACATCAGGCTCGTCGCCCCGTTGGAGAGCGGCCCGTAGACGAGGTAGGAGTGGCCCGTCACCCAGCCGACGTCGGCCGTGCACCAGTAGAGGTCGTCGTCCTTTACGTCGAGCACCCAATCCGTCGTGGCCTTGACGTGGGTGAGGTAGCCGCCCGAGGTGTGGACGATGCCCTTGGGCTTGCCCGTCGAGCCCGACGAGTAGAGGATGTAGAGGATGTCCTCGGAGTCCATCTCCTCGGCCGGACACTCGGCGTCGGCATCTTGCATGAGCTCGTCCCACCAGTTGTCGCGGCCCTCGGTGAACGGGACGTCGTCCCCGGAGCGCCGCACGACGACGGTGCTCTGGATGCTCGGGGTATCCTGGAGCGCCTCGTCGGCGTTCTCCTTCATGGGGGTCTTACGGCCGCCGCGGGGCGGGGCGTCGGCGGTCACGAGGACCGTGGCCTCGCAGTCGTTGATGCGGTCGCGCAGCGAGTCGGCCGAGAAGGCACCGAAGACCACCGAGTGCGGGGCGCCGATGCGGGCGCAGGCGAGCATCGTGATGGCGAGCTCGGGAATCATGGGCAGGTAGATCGCGACGGGCTGGCCCTTCTTAACCCCGAGCCCCTTGAGCACGTTGGCGAACTTCTCGACCTCGGCGGTGAGCTCGGAGTAGGTGTAGGTCTTGCCCTCTCCCGGCTCGTCGGCCTCCCAGACGAGGGCGGCCTTGTCCCCTCTGCCCTGCTCGACCTGGTAGTCCAGGCAGTTGTAGGCGACGTTCAGCTTGCCGCCGACGAACCACTGGGCCTCCGGCGGGTCCCACTTGAGTACCTGGTCCCACTCCTTGAACCAGTGCAGTTGCCTGGCCCTCTCCTCCCAGAAACCCTCGTAGTCCTTCTCCGCATCCTCGTACACGGAGGCGTCGCTGACGTTCGCTTTGCCGACGAACTCCTCCGGCGGCTCGTAGGTGCGGACCTCGGTCTCCTCGGACATCTCTCTCCCTTTCCTGGCGATTGCCGGACGCGGCTACGCGACGGACGGCGGGCAGCCTTCAACGGGCTCTCCCGCGAGCCCCGGCCCCGTTCCGTACGCCACTGGCACGGGTTCCCTTTCCACGTACCCCATACTGACCGTACAATATTACCCGCCGCGCCCCCGGTCAATCACGAGGTTCT
>CAXTDD010000449.1:0-3293 GCA_964242955.1 uncultured Rubrobacteraceae bacterium
GCGCCGCCGGCTGCGGGGCCGTCGCGGGGGCGAGGTGCGCGGCGCGTCACCTGTCGCGGAAGCCCGGGGACATCGTGCTCGGCCGCAGGGTGGAGACGCGCCTCGACCGGTTCCTGAAGGCGCCGGTCGTCGCCCGCTGGGCCGACAGAACGCACCACGTGGAACTCGTGGGGCCCACGGGATCGGGCAAGACGAGCGCGCTCCTGCCCCAGGCCGTGCAGGACCTCCTCAACGGCGCCACGGTAGTTGCGGAGGAGATCTACGGCGACTTCGGCACGGGCCTGATCCCCTACGCTATGGCCCTCGGCCGTCCCCTGTTCGTCTTCGACCCGTCCGTCGAGGGCTCGCTCTGCTGGAACCCGCTCGCCGGCGAGGACGACGAGGAGGTCGTCGGCCACTTCGCTTCCGTGGTCGAGGGCCTCTTCGCCTACCACCCCTTCTACAAGGCGTTCAACGGCGACGCCGCCCGCGCTTTCGCCAGGCTCGCCAGGGAGTACGCCCGCAAGCACGGCGGGGAGGCGGACCTGGCGCTCTTCAAGCTGCTCCTCTCCGACCGGGCCTTTCTCTACAGGGTGCTCCGGGTTCAGGTCGAGGGCTCCGGTTACGACAAGACGGAAACCGTGGGCGTCTCCTGGGCCGGCCGCGAGACGAGGAGCTGGTTCGACTCCGAGTACCTGAGATGGTCGGAGAAGCTCCGTGTGGAGTACCTCTCGGCCCTCAAGGGCTGGGCTAGCAAGCTGCTCTCGAAGACGGCGGCCAGGCGCGCGCTGTGCCCCGGCCCCGGGGACCTCACGCTGGATCTCAGGACCGCGCTCTCGACCTCGGGCGCGCTCGTGGTCTTGCGCTTCCCGGTCGAGACCGTGGACGAGGAGCCGGCCCACGCGATGGCCCGCTTCTCCATGAAGACCATCCAGGACCTCACGCTGAGGCGCCTGGCGGACGCCCAAGCCTTCGGCCTCCCTGCGCCGCCGCTCTCGCTCTTCCTCGACGAACTGCCTACTCTCGTGGGCCGGTCTTTGGGCGACGCGATGAGCACGGCGCAGTGGATGGCGCTGGTGCGCAAGCAGAACGTCTCCGTGACCGTCGCCCACCAGGGCGGCGCCCTGATAGGGGACGTTCTCTCGGGCGCCCTGGACACGAACGCCCGCACCAAACTCATCGCCCCCGGCCTGGGCTCCGACGACCTGCTTCGCGCCCAGAGGACTTTGGGCTTCGAGGAGAGGGAGGTCCACGACGAGCGGGTGACGAGCACGGGCCTCTTCGGGTCCG
Organism: uncultured Rubrobacteraceae bacterium; assembly: GCA_964242955.1. Classification (GTDB taxonomy): domain Bacteria; phylum Actinomycetota; class Rubrobacteria; order Rubrobacterales; family Rubrobacteraceae; genus Rubrobacter_D. Next base: position 1,270 of record CAXTDD010000449.1, read on the forward strand.
GCCGCGACACCCGTTCGCGCGGGACGCGCACCCAGCGGGCGCCGCGCTTCGGGGAAGAGGAGCTCCGGTTCTCGAAGGTCGGCAACTGGGTGCTCCTGCCCTTCCGAGGCCGGGAGCAGCATCCCCCGGAACGCCTCCGGATCCGGCGCGTGCCGCCGCCCGGGGCGTTCGCCAGGGGGTCCGGCGTCGGTTCCTGGCCCCGGACGAGGGTGGCGTAGCGCCGTGCTCTCCGAGAACCGTCGCCCGGCGAAGGTCGGAGATCGCCGATCCAAACCCGCGATGGGCACCGTCGCACGCGGCGGCATCGGATGGGCAGGAACCCGGGAGCGCGGAAATAGGCACGGCGCAGATGAGGACCAACGGACAGGAGGAGTGGCGGGTGGAAACGACGAACGAGTCAGCGGCCTTTTCCGAAGGAGGGGACCCGAAGATGCGTGGCGGGGACGTGGACCGTCGGGGAGCCGCCGCGGTCTTGCGAGCACCCCTGACCTGGCACGGGGCCGTCTGGTGGTCTTTCGCCTTGCTCGCGGCCTCGGCGACGGTCCTGCTCTTGCACGCCTGTCCCGCCTTCGCCCAGGCCGGCGGGGACATCGACACCTGCGGGAGCGGGAGCGGCGTCGGGGGCGAGGGCGGCCAGAGGATCCTGAACGGGATCAGGAACATCGCCCTGTTCGGCGCGGCCACGATCGCCAGCCTCTCGGTCTTGGGCCTCATAGCGAGCGCCGCCATGGTCATCATCGGCTCCACCAGCAAGGACTGGCAGCGGCGCGGCTTCACAGGCCTGGCCCTCTGCGGCGTCGGGATCTTCGTCGCGCTGGGGGCGGCCGGCATCTACGGCGTCATCAACTGGGCGATCTGCGGCGGTTAGCCGGGGCTAGGGAGTCTGGGTTGAGGTACGCGAGCACGTCGCGGGCGAGGAAGGGGTAGCGGTGTCGAAAGACCACAGGATGCTGGAGGCGCTCTCGACCGAGCGCAAACTCGTCGGCTTCTGGGTGTTCTCCCTCACCGTGCGCCAGTTCGCCATCCTCGCGGGCCCGTCCATGGCGTGCATGATGTTCTTCACCCTCGTGCCCTTCTTCGGCGGCGTCAACGTCTGGGCCGCCCTCGCCTTCTTCGTTCCCCTGATCCTGGGCTCGGGGGTCCTGGCCTTCGGCAGGTGGGAGGCCAGGACCCTCGACTGGCACCTCTGGCGCTGGTGGATCTCCGTGCGCAACCCCCAGGTCCTCATGTGGCGCCACCGCCCGCCCTGGATGCCCGAGGACCACGACGACGTGCGCGACTCCGTCCAGGCGTACCTCCCGCAGGCCGCCGTCGGAACCCCGCTCGCCCGCTCCACGGACGGCACCCGCTACCTGGTCCTGAAGGCCTTCAGGCAGCCGAGCGTCTCCCTGGCCGGCAAGCGGGACAAGGACCGCCTATGGGCGCGCTCGAAGGACATGCTCGACTCTTTAGACTTCGACATAGTGGAGATCCTGGACTCCCGGGAGGGCCACGTCACGACCTACGCCGAGACCCTCCGGGAGCGGCTCTCCAAAACCCTGACCTACGACCAGCAGAAGCTCATAACGTTCGCCCGCCAGCACCTCCGCCACGTCGAGGAGGTCGTCGAGGGCGGCAACGTCTACGAGAGGATCGGCTACGTCGTCCTCCCGTACAACCCCCGCCGCGAGGACGAGGAACAGGCCTCGGGCGCCACAGCTGCGCTCGTGGAGGCGCTCGTAAAACCCCTCAAGAAGCTGCTGGGGCGCGACCACCCGACCGCCGAGGACGCCGCGGCCCTCCAGGAAGAGGAGGAGGTCGCCCAGGCGGTCCTGACCGAGAGGGCCCGCCTCGTGGACGAGCTCTACTCCGGCATGGGCGTCTCGCTGCGCTGGCTCATGGGCCCGGAGCTCGTCGCCTTCTTGCGCGGCCAGGCCGCCGACGAGCCCGAGGGGGCGCCCGAGGACCCCGACGACCAGATCGTGCGCCACGACCTCGGAGACTACGAGCGCGTCCCCGAGCACAAGCGGCCCGCGATCCACGCC
>CAXTDD010000450.1:0-3278 GCA_964242955.1 uncultured Rubrobacteraceae bacterium
GGTCTGCCGCGCCCACATCGGCCGCATTGTGAACGACCAAAACCAAGATACAAGGGAGGAGCCCGCTACTTGCCGGCCTTCAGGTATTTCTCGAAGTCTTTCCAGGGCTTGCAGTTGATGACCCTGTCCTTCTCCACCCACGCGCGGCGGGCCTGGGAGACGCCGTATTTGACGAAGCCCAGGGCGCGCTCGTCGTGGGCGTCGGTGTCTATGGAGATCTCCACTCCGGCCTCCATCGCCTGCCGGACGTACGGGACGGCGAGGTCGAGGCGGTCGGGGTAGGCGTTGAGCTCCAGGACGGTGTTCGTGGCGGCGGCCTCCCGGATGAGGCGCGAGACGTCCACCTCGTAGGGTTCGCGGCGCTCCAGGATGCGGCCCGTGGGGTGCCCGATCACGCGTACGTGCGGGTTGTTCATCGCCCGCACGATGCGCTCGGTCATCGCCTCCTCCCCGACCCCGAACGAGGTGTGGACGCTCGCGACCACGAAGTCGAGCTCGGCGAGGAGGTCGTCCTCGTAGTCGAGCGTGCCGTCTTTGAGGATGTCCACCTCCGAGCCGCAGAGCAGGTGAATCTCGTCGTACTTCTCGTTCGCCACCCTCACGGCTTCGAGCTTCTCTTTGAGGCGTTCGGGCGGGAGGCCGTTCGCCACGCGCAGGCTCTGGGAGTGGTCGCAGTAGACGAGGTACTCGTAGCCTAGAGCGATGGCGGCCTCGGCCATGCTCTCTATCGTGCCTTTGCCGTCTGAGTAGTTGGTGTGGACGTGCAGGTCGCCGCGAACGTCTGCCGTCTCGATGAGGTCGGGCAGTTCGTGCTTTTCGGCGGCCTCGATCTCGCCGGCGTCCTCCCTGAGTTCCGGCGGGATGTAAGGCAGATCCAGCCGCCCGTACAGCGCTTCTTCCGATGCGACGGGTTGGTAGTTGCCGGTGCCGGCTTCGGCGAGGCCGTATTCGGAGATGTTTATGCCCATCTTTACGGCCCGCTCGCGCAGCACGATGTTGTGGGCCTGCCCGCCGGTGAAGTGGTGCAGCAGGGAGCCGTAGGCCTCCGGGTCCACGATGCGGAGGTCGATCTCGACCCCGTTCGTGACGATGTAGACCTTCTTCGGGCCGTGGGCCAGCACCTCGTCGGCGAAGGGCGCGCCGGCGAAGGCGTCGGCGAGGGCGTCCGGGTCGGAGCTCGCGGCGACGATGTCCAGGTCGCCGATGGTCTCCTTCATGCGGCGCAGGGAGCCGGCGAGCTCGGCCCGCTCTGTGGCGGGGTGGCCGAGGACGAAGTCCAGAACCCGGTTCCCGAGGGCGCCCGCCTCGTTCAGGAGCATGCGTCGCTCGTGCGAGTCGTACTTCTTGGCGGCCGAGAGGATGCGCTCCTCGCTCTTCTTGCCGAAGCCCTTCAGGGAGGCGAGGCGGCCGGGCGCGAGGCCCGCGACCTCTTCGACGCTCGTCACGTCCAGCTCGCGCCAGAGGCGGCCGGCCGTGCGCGGACCGACGCCCGGCAGGCGGGTCACCTCGACCAGGCCCGTTGGGATCTCCTCGGAGAGGTCGGCCAGGAGCCGGGGGGTGCGGTCCTCGGCGAGGTCCCGGATCACGTCGGCCGTCGTCCCGCCGACGTGGGGGAGGGACTTGAGATCCTCAACCTCCCGCACGGGACGGCCCAAAGAGCCCACCGATTCGGCCGCCCGCTGGTAGGCGAGGACCCGGTAGTACGATTCGTCTTTGATCTCCATGAGCGCCACGATGGTCTCCAGCGCCCTGACGATGTCGTTGTTCTGCAACCCTCGGACCCTCCTCGTGAGCCGGACCGTCTGAGGAGGATTATACGTGCGGCGGGTGCCCGGGCCGACGGGAAAGATCGTCCTTTTGTATGACGCCGGGGGCCGGGGCAACTGCCAGAATGGAGAAGTCGTACGACCGGAAGGTTGATATGAAACGCATCTTTCTAACAGAAGACCACGCGGCGTTTAGGAAGGCGCTCGCCTTCATGCTCGAGCGGGACCCCCGCTACGAGGTGATGGCCCAGGCCGGGTCCGTGGCCGAGGTGCGGGCCTCCGACAGGGAGGGGTTCGACGTGGCCGTGATCGACCTCATGCTCCCCGACGGCGATGGGGTCGAAGTCATAAGCGAACTGCGCGCCACCAACCCGGGAGCCAGGATCCTCTCTTTGAGCGCCGACAGGAACCCGGGACGGGCCATCGAGGCGGGGGCCGACGAGGTGCTCGGTAAGGACGTCAGCCTCACGAACGTCGTCGACACCGTCAGGCGGCTCGCCGAGGGCTGAACGCCGGCGGTAGGGGAGGTCCGTATACCGTCCCCACGAAAACCGCTATAGAATCACTCCCGTGTTGAGGAACGTGATCGGGGCCGGAGGAGAGTTGCGACGCCTGCTGGCGGACCGCCTCACGGCGGCGGCTGCCCTCAGACTGGTGCTCGGGCTCCTGGCCTCCGTCCTCGTCGTGTGGGCCTTCGCGGAGGTGACCGAGGAGGTCATAGAAGGCGAGAGCCGCGCCTTCGACCGGGCCGTATTGCTCTGGATCGCGGCCAACGTCCCCGCCTGGATGGACGGCCCGATGCGCGTCGTGACGGCCCTGGGCTACTACGCCGTCGTGCTGCCGCTCTTGGCCGTGGCGATCCTCGCCTTCTATCTCAAGGGCTGGAAGCTCTCGGCCGTGCTGCTTTTCGTCTCGACGGCCGGTGGTGTGGTGCTTACGACGGTTTTGAAGTCCGTGTTCCGGCGGGCCAGGCCCGAGTTCATCGATTCGGGGTACACGGCGAACTTCTACTCCTACCCGAGCGGGCACGCGACGGTGGCGGTCGGCTTCTACGGGGCGCTCGCCGTGATCCTGGCCTACCACCTTCGCGGCCCGGCCCGCCTGGCGGCGCTCGCGGCCGGCGCGGCGCTCGTCCTCCTCATAGGTTTCTCGCGCCTCTATCTCGGCGTCCACTACCCCACAGACGTACTGGCCGGCTTCCTCGCCGCCCCCCTCTGGCTCGTCACCGTCGGGGCCGTCTACGCCCTGTGGCTCTCGGCCCGCAGGCTCCGGGCCGCCGAGTCGCGCCGGGATGGTTGAGGGCTACTGCCGGTCGGGCCTCGCGCTGGAGACGATCTCGGATCTCGCCCCCCGCAGGGCCCGATCGATAGGCCCCCGGACCTGTTCTGGCAGCACCACGCCGCGGGCCGTGCCACTCCGGTTCAGGCTCAGCTCGCCCGAGTCCGGCTCGTAGGCGCGGGTGGACTCTGTACCATCTTCCAGGTGAAAGACGACGGCGTAGACGGGGTACCC
>CAXTDD010000451.1:0-3271 GCA_964242955.1 uncultured Rubrobacteraceae bacterium
CTCCCGGCGCCGACGGCGAGGGCGCCGGCGGCGAACCAGTCGGGGACGTTGTCTACGGAGACGCCGCCCGTCGGCACGAAGGAGGCGTCGGGGAACGGGCCGAGGAGCGCCTTCAGGTAGGAAGGGCCGCCGGAAGAGCCGGGGAACAGCTTCACGGCCGGGGCGCCGAGCCTGCGGGCGAGCATGACCTCCGATGGGGTGAGGACGCCGGGAAGCACCAGCAGCCCGGTCCCGAACATGGCGGGCAAAAGCTCGGGGTCGCAGCCGGGGCTGACGAGGAAGGCGGACCCGGCCTCTGCGGCCTGGTCTACCTGCTCAAGTGTGATAACGGTGCCGGCGCCGAGCAGGATCCGGTCCCCGTACTCCTCGTCCAGCTCTCGTATGAGCCGCGGGGCTTCGGGGGTGGTGAAGGTGACCTCGATGCCCAGGACACCGCCCTCGACCAGGGCGCCTACGACCTCCCGCGCCGCCGCGCGGGACTCCCCGCGCACCACGGCCAGCAAGCCCAACTCCCGGGTCTTCTCGAGCGTCCGGTCCGGTTCCATCTCGCGGTCTCCCCTCTCTAGCGTCCGGCGTCCTGGGACCCGAGGCCGCGCCGCAGCGCGAGGGCCTCTTCCTCGGTGGGAAGTCCTTTCAGGTCCCCCGGCACGGTGACGGCGCACGCGCCGCAGGCATTTGCCAGGTCCAGGCACTCCCCGGTGCTCCATCCTCGCAACCGTCCCGATAGAAAACCCGCGACGAACGCGTCCCCCGCCCCGACCGTATCCACCACGTCCACGGGGTAGCCCGCCATCTCGGCGACGCCGGCCTCCTCTACCGCGAAGGCGCCGTCCGCCCGGTGGACGACCACCATCGCGGCCCGAATGTCCTGCCGCGCCTCTGCGACGCGCTCGGGACCACTGCCGCCAAACAGCAACTCGGCCTCGTCCTCGGAGAGCAGCAGGAGGTCGGCGCGGGCGGCGAGGGGGCCGAGGACCTCCCGCGGGTCCCGTCCCCCCAGCAGTGTACGTCTCACGTTGAGGTCAAAGGAGACCGTTACGCCGCGTTCGTTGGCGGCGGAGATGAGGTTTGAGATCAGGTCGTGGCAGCCATCCGAGAGGGCCGCCGTGATGCCGGTGAGGTGCAGGATCTCCCCGGACAGCAGATACTCCGCGTCCAGCCCGTCGAACCGCATCCGGCTGGCCGCAGAGCCCGCCCGATAGTAGTGGACGCGCAGTTGGCCCAGAGCCCTCCATTCCTTGAAGTAGAGGCCCGTGGGAGCTTCGGGGTCGAGGTCTGCCCTGGAGACGTCCACCCCCTCTCCCCTGGCGAAGGCCAGGATCTCCGCTCCGAACTCGTCGTCCCCGAGCCGTCCGGCCCACCCGACCTCGTGCCCGAGGCGCGAGAGACCCACGGCCACGTTGAACTCCGCCCCGCCCAGGTGCTTCTCGAACGTGCCAACGTGCCTGAGCGGACCTTTCGAAAGGGGGTCCATCACGACCAGGGCTTCTCCCAAAGTCGTCACCCGAGGGGGAGAATTCGGGTCCGCTGGACCGGAGCTCAAGTTCAGGAGCCGCCGGCCCGCTGCAGCGGGAACGACGCTTCGGCCGGGCCTTCCGAGCCGGCGGGGTATTCGAGGAGCGGCACCAGCCCCTTGTGCCAGGCGTCCAGAATCGGGTCCGAGACCCGCCACGACTCTTCCGCCTCGTCCGCCCGGATAAAGAGGGTGGTATTGCCCTCCAGCAGGTCCTCGAAGACGCGCTCGTAGGCCGCGAAGAACTCCTGCGGGGCAAACTCCGCGCTGAGCTCCATGCTCCTGAGGTCGAACGGATCGTAGGGACCATTTACGTTGAGGTTTAGGGTTACTCTGTCCGGGCCGAGGCGGACGCGGAGCACGTTGGGTTGTGGGTCGTCCGCCTTCTGGAAGGCCAGGTGGGGCACCGGCTTAAAGAAGACGGCGATCTCGCCGCGGAAGCGGCTCAGGGCCTTGCCGCCGCGCAGCACGAACGGCACGCCGGTCCAGCGGAGGTTGTCGATCATGAGGGTGACCTGGGCGAAGGTCTCGGTTCCGCGGCTGGGGTCGACGCCCTCCTCGGCGGTGTAGGCCGGGATCTCGTTGTCCCCGATCCTGCCCGCCCCGTAGCGGGCGCGCACGGTGTGGGTCTTCGCCTCTTCGGGGGAGAGGTGGCGGATGGCCCGCATCAGGTCCACCTTGCGGTCGCGCAGGTCGCGGCGGTGGAGGGCCGTGGGCGCCTCCATCGCGGTCATGCACAGGAGCTGGAGGAGGTGGTTCTGGACCAGGTCTTTGAACGCTCCGGCGTGGTCGAAGTAGCCGGCCCTGCCCTCCAGCGCGAGCGTCTCCTCCCACAGGATCTCGACGCGGTCTATGTAGTTGCGGTCCCAGAGCGGCTCCAGGATGCCGTTGGCGAAGCGCAAACCCATGATCGTGGGGAACGGCTGCCAGGCGAGAAAGTGGTCGATCCGGAAGATCGACTTCTCGGGAAGAAACTCGTGCAGCAGCCGGTTGAGGCTCTGGGCCGATTCGAGGTCCACCCCGAACGGCTTCTCGATGGCGACCCGGCTCCCCTCGGGCAGGTCGGCCTTCTTCAGGGCTTCCAGCGTCGGGGCGAAGACCGTGGGCGGGAGGGCCAGATAGGCCAGGATCGGCTCGTTCAGGGGCTCTAAGGCCGAGATCACGCTCTCGGCGTCTGTCACGTCGGCCTGGCGGTATTCGAGGACCTCGGTGACCATCCTGGCGCGGGCGCCGGCCGAGATGGTACCGGCGTGCTGCTCCAGGCTGTCGAGCATCAGGCGGCGGAAGCCGTTCTTGTTGTTGGCCCACTCCCTGCGGTCCACGCCGGTGACCTTGATCCCGTCGGGCAGCTTGCCCGCTTCGTAGAGCTTCGCCAGCGCGGGGACCAGGTACCGGGCCGTAAGGTCCCCCGTGGCCCCGAAGATGACTATGCGCTTCATCAGGAACTCTCCTCCCTCACCGGGTCGGGTCTCATCGCCTACGGGCCCCGAGGACCATAGGCGTCGCGTTCGCCGGCCAGCAGGCGTCTCTTGCCCGTACAGCAGACGGAGGCCGTCCTTCCGTCCGGCAGCGTGGCGTGGCACGGCCCCAGGAAGTAGCGGACCGGCCGGTACTGCTCGGCGGAGTGGCACCGGGCGCAGCAATCCGAGGTGTCCAGAAGCCCGAGCCTCCCGAGCTCTTCGCACCCAACGGCGCTCACCCAGGCGGCATCCGCCGCGGCCCTGGCCCGGGGCGAGGACGGGGAGTACGTGCTCGGCC
>CAXTDD010000452.1:0-3269 GCA_964242955.1 uncultured Rubrobacteraceae bacterium
TCCGGGAGGAGATGTCCGGCGTCGATCGCGTCCTCGCCTACACCCGGCTCACCGGGCACCTGCTCTCGCGCAACGGCATCGGTAGGGGTAACACGCGCGTCTCGTCCTACGGTATAGACGCGATGCGTCTGCGGGAAGCCGCGGCCCGGCGGCGTCTATCAGAGACGCTGCGTGTCGGGTTCGTCGGCACGCTCGCGCCGCACAAGGGGCCCGACCTGCTCGTGCGGGCCTTCCGCAGCCTGTCCCGGGACCTCGACGCCGCCCTCCGCGTCCACGGCGGCGGGGAGGGCTACGAAGCATACGTGCGGGAGTTGCACGCGCTCGCCGAGGACGACCCGAGGATAGATTTCCCCGGCGCGTTCGCGCGGGAGGATCTGGGCCGGGTGTTGGCCGAGACCGACGTGCTGGTGGTGCCGTCGCGCTGGTACGAGAACGGCCCCGGCGTCGTCTTCGAGGCCTTCGCCGCCGGCGTCCCCGTCGTCGCCACCGACCTGGGCGGGATGAGCGAGTTCGTCCGGCCCGGGGAGAACGGCTTGCTCTTCGGCCTCGAAGACGTCGAGGGCCTGGCATACGGTCTCCGGCGGCTCGCTGAGGAGCCGGGGTTGCCGGAGAAACTGCGCGCCGGCATCGGTCCGGTCAAGACCGTCGGAGAGTACGTGGACGAGCTGGAGGAGGTCTACGCCGCGCTCGCGCCGGGGTGCGGTTAGGCGGCGGGCCTCCGCGTCACCCCGAAACCTCACAAGAATCAGCCGATCGGCGTATTCCAATCCGGGGCCGGGGCGGTTATAGTTCCCGTGCTGTGCGGGTGGTCGGGGAAGGCTACCGGAGGAGGTGGCGAAGGTTTCGGGTTGGTTTCGGGGTCCTCCGTGGGAGGTCAGGGGTTTTTGCGTGCACAGATCACCTGGAGGGGAAGAGGAGAAGGTACATGCGTAAGTTGATTCTGCTTGCGGTCGTGGTCGCGGCGCTGGTCGCGCTGCCGGTCGGGGTTGCGCTGGCCCAGAACTTCAAGGGCACCGATGGCATGGACACCATCGTGGGCACCGCCGAGGACGACACGATCTCCGGCTTCGCCGGCAACGATAACCTGCTCGGCCGGCAGGGCAACGACACCATCCGCGGCAACCGCGGCGACGACGACATCGTCGGCCAGCTCGGCCGCGACAGGATAGACGGCGGTCGCGGCGACGACCACATCGACGTCCAGGCCGACGGCAGTGTCGATACGGTCGATTGCGGGGCGGGGATCGACGTGGCCCGCGCCAACCCGAAGGACAACGTAGCTGCCAACTGCGAGTTCACCCGGGCGATCGAAGGCACGAAGTGAAGAGCTTTTAGCTTTTAGCGGTTGGCCGAGATGGAGGGCCAACCGCCCTAAGGCGGGTTTGCGAGGGCCGGGGGCGTCGCTTCCGGCCCTCTTGTCTTGCCCGCGAACGCCGCGCCGGGGCTCTGTTAGAGTGTCCAGGTTCGTGCGGGCTAGGGTTTTTGGGGGCTTTCGGAGTTTTGAGAGGCGGACAGGACAGAAGCTCTCTTGGGGGGGGCGCGTGAGGGCGCTCGTCACGGGAGGCAACGGCCAGCTGGGGCTGGATCTCGCGGAGTTGTTGCCCGAACGGGGCCACTGCACGGTAACGCTCGCCCGGCGGGATCTAGACATCGCGGATGCGGGCTCCGTAGAACGGGCCCTGGACGCGCACGCGCCGGAGGTCGTTATCAACGCGGCGGCCTTTACGAACGTGGACCGCTGCGAGACCGAGACGGAGGCGGCCTATGCCGCCAACGCTCTTGGGCCGCGCAACCTGGCGCGGGCCTGCGAAAGGCGGGGCGCCTGGCTCTTACAGGTCAGCACCAACTACGTCTTCGACGGGGGACAAGAGAGGCCCTACGAGCCGTTCGACGCGGCGCGGCCCATCAGCGCCTACGGCCGCACCAAGCTGGCCGGCGAGGAGCACGTCATGCGGCTCACCAACCGGTGGTCCGTCGTCAGGACCGCCGGCGTCTACGGTCGGGGGCACAACTTCGTGCGCACCATGCTCCGGGTGGCCGCCGAGCGCGACCTTCTGAAGGTCAAAGACGACGAGTTCGTCTCCCCGACCTACGCCCGCGACCTCGCGGAGGGGATCGCCGGGGTTATCGAGGCTGAAGGCTACGGTCTCTACCACATCACCAATGCGGGGTCCTGCTCCTGGTACGAGTTCACTCGCGAGATCTTCCGCCTGGGCGGCGTAGAGACGGAGCTCGTCCCGATCCCGGGCTCCGAGTACCCCCTGCCGGCGGCCCGCCCGGCGAACGGGATCCTGTCGGCCCTGGGCAGTCCCAAGCTCCGCCCCTGGCAGCAAGCCCTCGCGGATTACCTGGAGCGGGAGTCCGCGACCGCCACCGCCCGGGGTTAGGCCCGTGGGCCGCCGTCGGGCCTTCGGGGTATCGGGGAAGGCCAGGAGGTACCTCGACCTCCTAAGGTCCAAAACCAGCAGGGAGGCGCGGCGCCGGCTCGCGCTCAAGGAAGCCGAGGTCTCCGCCTTGAGGAGGGAGCTCGCCCGGGCGCGCGGCCAGGGGGACGAACCCGCCGTCGCCGGCACGCCGGTGTTCTTCGTTGTGGGCTACCAGAAGTCCGGGACCACGTGGCTCATGCGGATGCTGGACGCCCACCCCGAGGTTTTGTGCTGGGGGGAGGGCCGGTTCTTCGGGGACTGGCACCAGAAGAACCTCCTGAAGTCCGGCGAGATGCGTCCCCCGAGCACGCTCTCCTTCGCGTTGCGCGAGGCGGAGTACCTTGGGCCCTGGATCGGGCGCTCCGTCTGGGGCCGCAGCACCGCCGCCGACGAGCACCTGGACAACCTGATGCGGATGGCCGTGGACTACTTTCTGCAAGGCGAGCTGCTGAAGAGTGGCAAGAGGCTGGTCGGGGACAAGTCCCCGCTGCTCGCACCCGAAACCGTGCGGGAGATCTCGCGCGTCTACCCCGAGGCCCGCGTCCTGCACATCATCCGCGACGGCCGGGATGCGGCCGTCTCCACCGCCTACCACGCCCGAAACTTCGGCAGGAGGGGTGCGAAGGGAGACGAAACCCTTCTGGAGGAGGGCCGTCTCCGCAAGCTTGCCGCCGAGTGGAACGCCAGGGTCGGCAGGACGACCGAAGACGGCCCCCGCCTCTTCGGCGACCGCTATGCCGAGGTCCGCTACGAGGACCTGCTCGTCCGGCCGGAAGAGGAGTTGGCACGCCTAATACACTTCCTCGGCGCGGCCTCCGACGAAGGAGCCGTGAGGCGCTGCGT
>CAXTDD010000453.1:0-3267 GCA_964242955.1 uncultured Rubrobacteraceae bacterium
AGCGGGCCGTCCTGGGCAACGTGGCCGACTCCGTCGTCCGCCACGCCCACTGCCCGGTCCTCGTCGTACGCCCCACCGACGGCACCAGCCTGCCGTTCTGAGGCGCTGCGCCCCTCAGAGCACGCTGCGCCCTGCGGGCTCCGCTTGTCAGCCCGCTCCCTCCGGTCGCTTTCAGCGCGCTTCGGCCTGCTCCGCAGTCCTCGCTCTCAGCACGCTCCGGCTTCGCCTCCGCTTTCAGCTTCCCGCCGTTTGAGCCCCTCCCTGTCGGGCAAAAGAAGCCGCATTCGCTGTCGTCGTTCTGGGTGGCGGTGCGTTCACGATCAGGGCGACGCCGCCCACCAAAAAGCTGAAAGCGACCGAAGGGAGCGTGCTGAGAGCGAGGGCGCAAGGCCGAAGCACGCTGAGAGTGGAGCCCGCAGGGCGTAGCGGGCTGAGAGCCCGCGAAGCGGGCGTGCTAAACGAGCGTCCATACCATGCCCAATACGGCGCCGACCGGCACCAGCGCGTAGATGGGCACCTTGAACCTCTGCAACACCACGAACGAGGCCACCGCCAACACCAACGCGAACACGTCGAGGCCGGCCAAAGAGATGCCGTCCGGGAACAGCACCCTGCCGGCGAAGAAGACGGCGAGGTTGGCGATCACGCCGACGACCGCCGCGGTTACGCCCGTCAGCGCGGCCCGTATCTTAGAGTTGCTCGCCAAGAGTTCGATGTATGGGGCGAGCAGAAAGATGAACAGGAAGCACGGCAGGAACGTGACGTAGGTGGTCAGGAGGGCGCCGAGGATTCCGTAGAGCAGGGGATCGAAGCCTTCGGGCGCCTTGTTCCACGCCCCCAGAAATCCAACGTATTGGGTAACCATGATGAGCGGCCCGGGCGTGGACTCGGCGAGCCCGAGGCCCTGCACCATCTGGTCGGCGGTCAGCCACCCGTAGTCGTTGACCGCGACGTTTGAGATGTAGCTCAGGACCGCGTAGGCCCCGCCGAAGGTCACGAACGCCGCCCCCGTAAAGTACAGCGCCTCCCGCGCGAGCACGTCCTCCCCCCCGCGCCAGAGAAAGACGGCCCCCACCGGAACCGCCCACAGCACGGCAAACGTCCCCAGAAGCCTCAGGTTGCGCCCCATCGAGGGCCTGACCGTAGCCGCCGCCTCGTCCACGGCGGACGCCTCTTCTTCCCCGGGGCCGTGTCCGCTGGCCCGGAACGCGTCGGGCACGAAGCGCTGCAGGACCATGCCCCCGACGGCCGCGGCGATCACGACCAGGGGGAACGGTACGGCGAAGAAGAACAGGGCGACGAAGGCGGCCACCGCGAAGGCGACGAGTGCCCCGTGGCCCAGGGCGCGTTTGCCGATCCGCATCACCGCCTCGACCACGATCGCTATCACGACCGGCTGCACGCCGTAGAGCAGACCCCGGATCGCCGGCACGTCCGAGTGCGCGACCGCGAGCCAGGAGAGCAACAGCAGCACGAAGACCGAAGGTATCACGAAGAACGCGCCCGCGACGACCCCGCCCAAAGCGCCGTGCAACCTCCATCCGATGTAGGTAGCCACCTGCTGGGCCTCGGGACCGGGCAGCAACATGCAGAAGTTCAGCGTCCTCAGGTACTGCCCCTCCGAGACCCAGCGTTTCCTATCCACCAACTCGCGGTGCATGATCGCGATCTGTCCCGCGGGCCCCCCGAAGTTGATGAACCCCAACTTCACCCAGAACCAGAAGGCCTCCCAGAACCCGACCGCCTTGGTCCCAGACCCCTCATCAGCCGCCACTCAAATCTCCATACTTCGGGTGAAGAACGCGCGCAGACTAACGATGAACACTCGCAAAATCAAGAGCGAACTGGACGACGTTGCTGTTCCAACAACCTCCTGCCAAAGCTGAAAGCAGCCGAAGGCTGCGTGCTGAAAGCGGAGGCGTCAGCCGGAGCGTGCTGAAAGGCGCGAAGCGCCGTGCTGACAAGCTGGCGAAGCCAGCGTGCTAGTGATGCACCCACGCCTCTGGGTCGCTGGTGAGCGTCGTGATCGAGTCGGGGAGTTCGCCGTTTACGAGGTCCGCGAGGGTGACGGATTCCAGGACGGCGCGCATGCTGGCGCGGACGGCGATCCAGACTTCCTGCAGGTTCTCGGCAGGTCCCGTGTACTCGACCGCCTCTGGCCACTCGCCCCTGACGTTCGCCAGCGGTCCCTCGACGGCCCGGATGATGCCGGCGAGCCAGATCTCATCTGGTGGCAGGGCGAGCCAGTACCCTCCCGAGGCCCCGCGCTGGGTCCGCACGAGGCCGGCGCGCTTGAGGTCGTGGAGGATGTTCTCCATGAACTTTTTCGGGATGCCCTGGGAGCCGGAGATTCTCTCCCCCTTGAGCGGCCCGGCCCCCTCCGACGCGGCCTTCGCCAGCTCTGCGGCGGCCCGCAACGCGTAGTCCGTCTTGGCCGAGACCTGCAAGCTAAACCACGCTCCCCGCCGACACGCCCCCTACTCCCCGGCCTGTCGCTGGTCTTCCTCTTCTTCTCTCTTGCGGCTCGGCGTGTAGACGAACCAGTAAGACCCGACCAGTATCCCCGCGAAGAGCACCAACGCCGCCACGAACTGCAGGTACTCAGCCGCCATCCAGCCTCCTTCGACCGCTCGACACCTCGAACCCCAATTCTACGACAGCCGGCCCCGTTGCGCCGGAGAGCCTCAACGCAACCCGTCCGCGCGTCGGGGTGTCAGGCATCACGGGCGGGTTCCCCCCTCTACTGTACTCATCGCGTGTAGCATGAACGACCCCGCGAAAGGAGCCTCGTGGCGCAACAGTTCACCCAGGGCGACCGGGTAAAGTGGAACACCCCGCAGGGCGAGATCTACGGCAAGATCAAGAAGAAGCTCACCGCCTCCGCGGAGGTAAACGGCCAGAAGGTCAACGCCTCGGACGACGACCCCCGCTACGTCGTCGAGAGCGAGAAGAGCGGCAAAGAGGCCGCCCACAAACCCGACTCCCTGAGCAAGGCATAGGAGAAACAAAGGTGGCAAACGACGACCGCCAGCAGACCATAGACGAGTTCAACGACGCCGTAAACATGACCCGTAAAGAACTCGAAGACTGGCTCCAGACCGACGAATCCCGGTCCGTCGGCCAGGGCGAGGGCGAGTCCAAGGGCCACGAATCGGGGCGCAGGATCGTGGGTCTCCTCGAAAAGAACAAGTCCGACTACACCGACGACGACGTAGAGCACATGAAGAAGGTCAACAGCTACGTCAAGCGCCACCTCGGCCAGGGCCC
>CAXTDD010000454.1:0-3263 GCA_964242955.1 uncultured Rubrobacteraceae bacterium
GGCGCTGCCACGGTAGAACGCGAAGGGACCAGCGGCCATCTTCCGGAACTTCTGCCGGAAAGCATCACGGTCGGCGGCCATGAGCTCCGAGAACGCGTCAACCAGCACGTCCACGATCTCTGTCTGTCGTCCCGAATCCACGGTTCCGGTCATGGAGTTCCTTTCGTCGTAAGAGGACGTCGGCGTTACGTAGTACCCGAGTATGATGCCACCGGCTCGGGATCGGCGCACTCATGCAAGGTTGTCGCCGACGGCGGGCGGGCTCGGAGCTCTGCGATGCGCGGCGGCAGACTTAAGCGATCGGCCCGAATGGTCGAGAACAGTATCAGGATAGACAGACCCGTCCACGATACGAGGAGGACCGTAGACCATGACCACCCGCACCAGGACCGGCCGCGCCGGTCAATTGGCAGCCCTGATCGTCCTCGTCTTCCTGCTGACGAACCTCGCCGCCGCAGCGCCCGCCGCTGCCGCTGATACGAGGTCCGTCGTCGCCCGCCTCATCTCCGCCGCCGTAGAGATCTCACCACCCCTCGCCAGGCAAGAGGCCGGGCTCCAGATGGTGCCCCGCGGCTCCGTGCTCACCAGAGCCGGAGACCTGCGCCCGGCCGCCGACCTCGGTGCGGGGGCGCGCTCCCGCGGCTACGTGCGCGTGACCCCCGAGCTCGGCGACGCGCTCGCCGAAGGCTCCGCCCCGGACGCCACGACCCGCGAGTGGACCCGCTGCTACGAGCGCGGAAACGGCGCGGCCGTGATCTGCCCCGACGGCTTTATAGAGGTCAACTAGGGCGGTCAGCTTCCAGCCATCAGCGACAGCAAGAGGGCTGACAGCGGAGATTGAAGACCGCAGCGGGCCGGTAGCTGACCGCGCGCGTTCCGGACCGTGCTGTCGGCCGCAAACCCTCGGGACATATACTCGGATGGGCTCCTTCAGCGTATCGCCCGGTCAGTGGTTTTCGTTACTTCCGTTCACGCGGGCCACCAGGACGGGGCAGTGGGCGTTGCGGACGACGGAGTCGGCGACGCTGCCTATGGCGACGCGCTTGAAGGGGCCCGAGCCGCGGTCGCCGACGACGAGGACGCCGGCGTCCAGCTCTTCGGCGAGGCGCACTATCTCGGCATCGGGGCGTCCGATGCCCGCGTGGGTCTGGGCCACCTCGCCGCCGGCTTCTTCTATTCCCTTTGTGTGGTCTTCTAGCACCTCGCGGGCTTCGCCCTCGGCGCGCTGGCGCAGTTTGGATTGAAGATCCGGGTCGACGAGGTTGGTCATGGTGAGTTCCCCCTGGGCGGCGTAGACGCCGGGTACGGGTGCTACGTGCACAAGGTGCAGCGCGAGGTCCAGGCCGTCGGCGAGGTCTATGGCCATCCGTCCCGCGCGTCGGGAACCCATGGAACCGTCGGTTGCCAGCAAGACTATCTTCCTGAACACGTCGTTCCTCCCTTGCCCGGCTCCGGGCCTATCCTCCGACGATGGCGATGAAGCCGGCCACGATCAGGGCGACGCAGATGATCGCGCCAATGGCGGCCAGGATCGCGTAGGGCGCGCCGTTCCTGTTCTGCGCGCGCGCCTCGTCCATGCGGCCGAGCCCCACCAGGACCGTGCCGAAGGCCAGGACTAAGGCGTTGGCGCCGAGAAAGGAGACCAGCGCGACCGTGAGGAGGGCCTGGAAGTCGACGAGCTCGCTCATACCGTCCCTCCCGCGGCGCCGAGCGCCGGCTCGCCGGCCTCCGCCTCGTTGACGTTGTCGGCTGTTACGGGATCTCGCCGGGCCGCTATCCAGAGTGCTGCGCCCGCGGCCACCGCGACGATGGCGACGACGACCGTGCCGGTCGTTGGGCCGAGGGTCGTGACGCCGAGGCCCGCGAGGCCGGCGATCAGGGCCGCTCCGGGCAGGGTGAGCAGCCAGGCTATCGCCATGCTGCCAAACACGCCCCAGTTCACGGAGGTGACGCTCTTGAACCTGCCCAGCGCCGAGCCGACGACGCCGCCGGAGATTACGTGCGTCGTCGAGAGCGAGAACCCGAAGGTCGCGGACGCCAGGATGACCGCCGCGCAGGCCGTCTCGGCGCCGAAGCCCTGCGGCGCCTTGATGTCGCAGACGCGGTTGCCCAGGGTACGGATGATGCGCCAGCCGCCCATGTACGTGCCGAGCGCTATGGCGGTGGCGGAGGAGACGATCACCCACAGCGGCACCGAGAACTCATCGCCGCCGGGGAGGAAGCCGCCGGCGATCAGGGCCAGCACGATGATGCCCATGGTCTTCTGGGCGTCGTTGGTGCCGTGCGAGAGCGCCACGAGGGAGGCCGAGCCGATCTGGCCCCACTTGTAACCGCGCTCGGAGCTCTCCGGACGCAGGCCCCGCACGATCCTGTAGGCCAGATACGCCCCTGTGGCGGCCACGATGCAGGCGACGAGCGGTGCGGCGACGGCCGGGATGAGCACGTCAGACAACAGGCCCGAGCCGTTGATGCCGCCGAGGCCCGCGGCAACCAGCGTCGAGCCAACGATCCCGCCGATGAGCGCGTGCGAGGAGCTGGAGGGGAGCCCCAGGTACCACGTCGCCAGGTTCCAGCCGATAGCGCCTACCAGCCCGGCGAACACGACCTCCGGTGAGATCAGGTCGCTCGCCACGATGCCCTCGGCTATGGTGGCGGCTACGGAGATCGAGAGGAAGGCCCCGACGAAGTTGAGCGCCCCGGCCAACCCCACGGCCACCCGCGGCGGCAGCGCGCCGGTGGCGATGGTGGTAGCCATCGCGTTGGCCGTGTCGTGGAAGCCGTTGGTGAAGTCGAAGGCCAATGCCATGGCTACAACAATAACTATGACCATCAATCCCGCGTCCATCCAACCTCCACGTGCGCCGCCAAACGACCGTCCGCGGCCCAGGATATAGCCGTAGGTCGTCGCCTGTGTTACTTCGACGTAAGTTGTGCGCTAAATGCCCGTTAAAGTTCCGCGACCGGGAGGGCTTGTCAGGGAGGAGAGGGCCGACGCTTTCCTACTCGTTCTCGTCGCGGGAGAGGCTGGCGCGGAGGGCGCGCACGAGGCCGAGGCCACCGAATACGGACCCTATGAGGGCCAGGGGCCAGGCGAGGATGCGGGGGAAGCGGAGGGCCAGGAGGGAGGAGAGGAGGACGGCGCCGCTGATGGCGGTGGCGAGGCCCTGCTCGTGGGTCTGCAGCGGGGCGCTACCCTTGCGGAGGGCGGCGTTGCCGACGCGGAATGCCGTGGCGCCGGCACCCGAGCCGCTCCCGACGACGCC
>CAXTDD010000455.1:0-3256 GCA_964242955.1 uncultured Rubrobacteraceae bacterium
CCCCCCGGGCGCGGCCCCGACGCATATTGGCGGCCACGCCGCCTGCGACCACGACCGCCGGCGCCCCGTGCTCGTCCGCGGCGCGCAGGAGCTTGCGGGAGAGCGCCTCCACGACGGCCCGCTCGTAGCCCGCCGCTAGGTGCGGTAACTCTTCGCGCGCCTGCCCTTCGTCGAGCGCCTTGAGCTTGTAGAGGAGGCTCGTCTTCAGGCCGGAGAAACTGAAGTCCAGGTTGTCCCTGTTCTTGAGGCCGACGGGGAAGTCGTGGCGGGCAGGGTCGCCGTCTTCCGCGGCTTTGGAGATCTCCGGCCCCCCTGGAAAGCCGAGGCCGAGCATCCTGGCGCCCTTGTCCAGCGCCTCGCCCGCCGCGTCGTCGAGCGTCTCGCCGAGGAGGCGCATACCGCCGTCCGTCACGGAGTAGAGCGCGGTGTGGCCGCCCGAGGCGATCAGGGCGACGAAGGGCGGCTCCAGGTCCGGCTCCGCGAGGTAGGCCGCGGCGACGTGCCCCTCCAGATGGTTCACCGGAACCAGCGGCAGCCGGCGCGAGTAGGCCAGCCCCTTGGCCGCGGAAACGCCGACCAGCAGCGCCCCGATAAGCCCCGGCCTCACCGTCACCGCCACGCTCGTAACGTCGGAGAGTCCGACGTCAGCGTCGGCGAGCGCCCTCTCCACCACCCCGTCCATGCGCTCCAGGTGCGCCCGCGACGCGACCTCGGGGACGACGCCCCCGTACCTGGCGTGCTCCGTCTGCGTGTGGACGACGTTGGAGAGCGCCCGGCGGCCGTCGGGCTCGACGACCGCGGCGCAGGTATCGTCACAGGACGTTTCGATGGCGAGGATCATGGTCGGGTTATAGCACCATGCCCCCGTAGAACCCGCAACACGCCGGTTCGGGGGATGCCCCGGTCGCCGACGCGATCGGGAGCCCTACAGGGCGCTGTTGAACCCGTCCATCTCCTCTTCGGTCAGCCAGTGCGCCCAGTAGCCGTTACCCTCGTCGGTGAAGTACGTCTTGCGGTAAGTCGTGCTGCCGTCGGGCGAGTAGATCGTGAGCTGCACGGCGTAGGTCGGGTTGCCGGTGCCTATGTCTTCCGGGTAGACATCTGTTACCACGAACTCATAAGAGGTGTTGTCGAGGGCCGTGTTGATGTCCACCCACACGTCTACGGGATAGTAGTCCTGATCGTATATGGTGAGAAGGCTGTGGGTCGCGTAATAATCGCCGACCTCGACCTCCTGGTAGTAGGCGATGGCCGCGCTGAGGACCGCCGACTCCTCGGTGTCCGCCGCCGGGACGTCGTAGCCGGACGGCACCACCACGACACCCTCAGGCGCCTGCGACGGGGACGCGGCCTGGATGACCACGTCCGGTTCGGACTCGGGCTCGTTCTCTTGCGTCTCGCTCTCTTGCGGTTCGCTTTCCTGTGGCTCGGACTCGCTCTCCTCCGCAAGCTTCTTCTCTATGGCGTCCATCTGTTCCTGCATGTCTTCCTGCTTTGCGGCCTGCTCCCGTTTTTCGGCCTCCTCTTGCTCTTTTTCCTGAGCGGCCAGCCTTTCCTCGAGTTCCTCGTTCTTCTGGCGCTGTTCCTCCAAGGCCTGGTCCTGCCCCGAACTCTGCTGGCCGCAACCCGCGCCGAGAGACAGGGCCGCGATCAGGACGACCAGAGCCCCCATCAAGATCCGAACCTTCACTGCCCGATCAACCATCGGTCACGTACCCCTCCTGGCATGGATAGGCCCAACAACGGCGACAGCTTTCTCAAGGTCTTCCTCCCTCGCCGGGTTCCCTGCTGAATGCCATGTTAGGCACGAAAGAATGGCCGCGTCAAGGTCGGTAGAACAATGAAAAGCAGGGTTCGTAGTACCGCTCTCTGGCCGGTCTGGCGGGTCAAAGCGTTATACTCGCTGCATGCGGACTTTCTCGCTCCTGTTTGCCCTGATCTCGCTGCTGATGCTGGCGATGTTCTTTATCTACGTGGTTCGCGGGCCGGTCGATCCCCTGATCGCGGGCGGCCTTTTCGTCTCTTTTCTCGCGTGCGCGGCCCCGGCGCTCTTCCTGCTGAAGCCTTTTGATCCGCCGGAAGAGCTCGAACGCCGGAAGGAGGCTCGCCGGGAGCGGGCCCGTAGGCGGTTTACGGACGACCCGCCGGAAGATCGAGGGTCATGAGCAGCGCGTCTTCGTCGCCGTAGTAGCGCGGCCTGCGCCCGGTCTCGCGGAAGCCGAGGGATTCGTAGAGGGTTCGGGCCGTCCGGTTGCTCGGGCGGACTTCGAGGTGGACGAGGCGGGCATCGGGGGATGCGGCTAGGGCGGCGCCGATAAGGGCGCGGGCGTGCCCCCGGCGGCGATGGTCGGGGTGGACCGCGACGGTGGTTATGTGGAGCTCGTCGAGGACGCTGCGGACCCCGATCTGCCCGATCACCGCCCCCTCTTCTTCGAGCACGAGGTACAGGGCGAACGGGCTTTCCAGCTCGCTGCGCCAGATCCCGCGGCTCCACGGCTTCGGCAACGCCCTGGCGTCCAACTCCATAACCGCCGGGAGGTCCGAGTACGTCATCCGGCGCACGAACGGGCCCGACGCCGGCTCCCTCACGAGCGCCCCCACGGGTTGAGGTCCCGCCTGACCTCCGCGTCCGGCTCGCGGACGTAGATGGGGACGATTTTCTCCGCGGCGACGGGGCTCAGGTCGGCCGACATCACGTGCCCGACCGCGGAGACCCGGTGCAGCGGGGAGCCGTCCGGCGGGATCGGACCGAGGCTTTGAAGCGTCTCCCTGTAACGAACCGCCCCGTCACCGACGAGGATCGGGTCTCCTTCCGCAAGGAGCTCTGCGGGTCTTACGCAGGAGATGCCGGTCGTCGGCCCGGCGGACGCGTAGCGCTGGACGAAGACCTGGCCCCTGCGGGCGTCCAGGACGGCCAGCACGTCCGGATGGCTCGTGAGAGCCGGGGCGGCGAGGGCGGTCAGCGTGGAGTTTCTGGAGCGGGCGAGGCCGGCGCCGAAGGCCAGCGCGCGGGCCGTCGCGGCGGCGATGCGGATGCCGGTGAACG
Source organism: uncultured Rubrobacteraceae bacterium (assembly GCA_964242955.1). Taxonomy (GTDB): domain Bacteria; phylum Actinomycetota; class Rubrobacteria; order Rubrobacterales; family Rubrobacteraceae; genus Rubrobacter_D. The sequence goes on from CAXTDD010000455.1 coordinate 3,047, forward strand.
TGCCGGGGCCGACCCCGCAGAGGACGCGCCCGACGCAAGAGAGCTCTTCACCCGCGAGGTCGAGCGCCGCCCGGGCGGCCGGGAGCAGGGTTTCGGAGGCCCCGCCGGAGGGCTTGCGGGACGGGACGGAAATCTCCGCCAGCACCTCGCGTTCCACCCTTCCGCGCTCGCGAGGGCGACGGTGGTCACCCCCGTCGAGGCGTCGAGCGC